>USJJ01000010.1 GCA_900554995.1 uncultured Ruminococcus sp.
GGTTTATTATGGCAAAATATGCAATCGGCGTAGATTTCGGTACTCTCTCGTGCAGAGCGCTGCTCGTTGATGTCAAAACAGGTGAGGAGCTTGCAACCTCGGTTCTCGACTATCCTCATTCCGTTATGGACGAGGCTCTTCCGAGCGGAAAAAAGCTCGGAGCGGACTGGGCGCTTCAGGACCCTCAGGACTATCTCGACGTGCTCAAAACAACAATTCCCGACGTTATAAAAAAGAGCGGAGTAAGTGCCGATGATATAATCGGTCTCGGTGTTGATTTCACCGCCTGCACGGTTATGCCCGTCAAGAAGGACGGCACACCGCTTTGTTTTATTGACAAATTCAAGGACGAACCGCACGCTTATGTCAAGCTCTGGAAGCACCATGCGGCGCAGGCTCAGGCAACAAAGCTCAATGAGATTGCCGAAAAGATGAATCAGGACTGGCTCAAGCTCTACGGCGG
Source organism: uncultured Ruminococcus sp. (assembly GCA_900554995.1). Lineage (GTDB taxonomy): Bacteria > Bacillota > Clostridia > Oscillospirales > Acutalibacteraceae > CAG-488. The sequence continues at coordinate 464 of USJJ01000010.1, forward strand.
AAAGATTTCCTCCGAGTGGGCTATTCCTAAGCTCTGGCAGATTCTTGACGAGGCACCCGAGGTTTACGACGAAGCCGACCGCTTTATTGAAGCCGCCGATTGGATCGTTTGGCAGATGTGCGGCCATGAGATACGCAATTCCTGCTGTGCAGGCTACAAGGGTATGTGGAACAAGAAAAACGGATATCCGTCGGACGAGTTCTTCAAGGCTCTCGACCCGAGAATGGAGCATGTTATCGACGAGAAATTCTCGAGAGATATTCTTCCGCTCGGCTCAAAGGCAGGCGAGGTCACAGCCGAGTTTGCCGCAATGACGGGACTCAAGGAGGGTACGGCTGTCGCGGTTCCTATTATTGACGCTCACGTTTTCGTTCCTGCCGTAGGTATCACGAAGCCGGGCGAAATGCTCGCTATCATGGGTACTTCAACCTGTCATATGCTTCTCAGCGAGGAGGAAATTCCCGTTCCGGGCATCAGCGGTGTTGTTGCCGACGGTATTCTCCCGGGTCTTTACGCTTATGAGGCCGGTCAGTGCTGTGTAGGCGACCATTTCCAGTGGTTCATTGATAACTGCCTGCCCAAGAGCTACTATGACGAGGCGGAGAAGCAGGGAGTAAATATACATAAATTTTTACGTCAGAAGTGCGAGCAGAAGAAGCCGGGTGAAAGCGGACTTGTTGCGCTTGACTGGTGGAACGGCGTTCGTTCGGTGCTTGTTGACGCCGATCTTTCGGGCATGATGCTCGGTATGACCCTCAGAACAAAGCCCGAGGATATCTACCGTGCTCTGATTGAGGCAACGGCTTACGGCACAAGAATGATTATAGATGTTTTCCGTGAGAACGGCGTTGACGTTAATTCCTTCTATGCCGCAGGCGGCATCAGCCAGAAGGATCCGATGACTATGCAGATCTATGCCGATGTTATCAATATGCCGATAAAGATTGCCGACTGTGAGCAGGGCGGTGCGCTCGGCAGTGCGATCTACGGTGCCTGTGCCGCAGGTGCCGAAAAAGGCGGCTACGACAGTCTTTATGACGGTGCGGCAGCTCTCGGCAAGGTCAAGGATAAGGTCTACCAGCCGATCCCCGAGAATGTTGAGCTTTACAACAAGCTCTTTGAGGAATACAAGATTCTCCACGATTATTTCGGCAGGGGAGAGAACGACGTTATGAAACGTCTCAAGGAGCTTAAAAATTCCTGATTGACAGCATTTTTATATAGTGGTAATATAATTTGAATTTTAAATATAGGAGTCTTTTAAATGAGCATCTTAGATCTTGAAGTAATTAAAAAATTTGCACTTACCTGCAATGACGGCTACGAGCAGGGCTGGCACGAGGGCAACGGCGGTAACCTTTCCTACCGTATGACAGCCGAAGAGGTTGAGGCTTGCAAGCCCTACTTCACATACGACAGACCGTGGGTTGACCTCGGCGTTCAGGCGGATAACCTCAAGAATGAGTATTTCATGGTAACGGGCACGGGAAAATTTTTCCAGAACGTTAAAAGAGATCCAGCCGCAAATATGTGTATTCTTGAAATCAACGACGCAGGCGACGGATACAGAATCGTATGGGGTCTTGTCAACGGCGGCGGTCCGACAAGCGAATTTCCGACCCATTTTATGAACCACAGTGTTCGTGTTGAGGCAACGGACGGTGCTTGCAGAGTTATCTATCATGCTCATCCGGTCAATATTATTGCGCTTACTTTTGTTCTTCCGCTCACTTCCGAGGCTTTTTCAAGAGTCCTCTGGGAGAGTATGACCGAGTGTCCTATCGTTTTCCCGAACGGCGTCGGTGTTGTTGAATGGATGATTCCGGGCGGAGCCGAGATCGCTCACAAAACCTGCGAGCTTCAGAAAAAGTACGACGCTATTGTTTGGGCGCATCACGGACTTTTCGTATCGGGCAATACATTTGATGCCGCTTTCGGACTTATGCACACGATTGAGAAGTCGGCTGAAATCTATTGCAAGGTTCTCAGCACCGGCAAGTCGATCGCTCAGACAATTCCCGATGAGGGACTTATCAATGCCGCAACCGCTTACGGTAAGAAGCTCAATGCGGAGCTTTTGAAGTAATTACGTTTTGTAATGTCAGCATTACAAGCTGTCTGTTTACAAATCGACAAAAGTCAACTATAATAACTGCAATATTTGAAATGCTTTGAAGATATTAAGCATTATATTTCTGATTTCAGAGAGTCGGCGGCAGGTGTGAGCCGATATGGAAATTTAATTGCTGTCTCGTATCCGAGCAGAGCTCCCCAACCGTTTTCACTGTATAAGGAGCTACGGCAAGCACCGTTATCACAGCTTAGGATTTGTCAGAATCCGAAGAGGTCTTTAAAAGACAATGCGGGTGGTACCGCGGTAAACATGTTTTATCGTCCCGGAAGTTTGTATACTTCCGGGACTTTGTTTTTTATATGGCGATACCGCATATATTACGGTATTGCAATACATAACAAAAAGGAGAATCGTTATGAGAAAGGTTATTTTATCCGATGTGACGCTCAGAGAAAGCGAGTCGTCAGCCAATCACTCCCTGAGTTTCAAGGAGAAGATCGAAATTGCAAAGCAGATGGACAAGCTGCACTGCGATATTATCGAGATGCCGAAAATTAAGAACACCTCAACAGATGTTCTTCTTATAAAAACAATCGCTTCGCTTATGAAACATTCGGAAATAGCCGTTGATGTCGGATACGATGCCGCAGGTGTTGAGACCGCATATAACTGTGCAAAGGGTGCAAAGAAATTTTCTCTTAAGGTTTCTCTCCCGATGTCCGCAGTTCAGATGGAGTTCAAGTGCGGCAAGAAGCCTCCAGTTGTTATGGGTATGGTAAGTCAGCTTGTTGCCGAGTGTAAGAAGTATTCGGAGAACGTTGAATTTTGCGCCGAGGACGCTGTCAGAGGAGAGAGCACATTCCTTTATCAGGCGATTGATGAGGCAATCAAGGCGGGCGCAACGAGAGTTACCGTCTGCGATTCCGAGGGTACAATGTTCCCGTCGGAGTTCGGTAAATTCATTGCCGATATAATTGAAAATGTTCCGTCCGTTAAAGATGTCACTCTCGGTGTTGAGGTTGTCAACTCGATGAATATGGCAACGGCCTCCGCTTTTGCCGCAATTGAGGCAGGTGCATCGCAGGTCAAGATCACCGCAGATAACTTCAACTTCCCGACGGTTGAGAATATAATGAAGATATTCAGTCTCAGAGGCGATTCAATCAAGGTCTCAAGCAAGATCAGAACGACCGAGATTCAGCGTGTAACGGGTCAGATCAAGAGAATGCTCAACACCTCCAAGAGCGAGAATACACCGTTTGAAACAGGCGTGAACGAGGACAGCGAGACCCTGACTCTCGATAAGAACGATACGATCGCAACCGTTATCAAGGCGGTTAAGAAGATAGGTTACGACCTTTCTCCGGAGGACAACGCAAACGTTTACGAAGCCTTCAAGCGTGTTGCGGTAAAGAAGGATTTCGTCGGAACAAAGGAGCTTGAGGCTATCATCGCTTCCTCGGCTTTACAGGTTCCGTCAACCTATTCGATCGGCAGCTATGTTATTAACAGCGGCAATATCATCACCGCAACCGCTAATATCAAGCTCGTCAAGAACGGCACCGAGATCAGCGGCGTTAGCGTAGGCGACGGCCCGATTGATGCCGCTTTCCTCGCAATAGAGCAGATCATCGGCCATCACTACGAGCTGGACGATTTCCAGATCAAGGCGGTCACGGAGGGACGTGAGGCTATGGGTCATGCGCTCGTTAAGCTCAGAAGCTCGACCGGCAAGCTCTATTCCGGAACAGGCATTTCAACAGATATCATCGGCGCAAGTATCCGTGCATACGTCAGCGCACTGAACAAGATAGCATACGAGGAGGGTTAATTGTGAAATTAGCTTTTTCTACAAAATTCCACAAGAATAAAAGCCTTGATGACTTTCTCAATATGGCGGACGAGCTGAAATACGGCGGAATTGAAATTCACGATTTTCGAGACCCGATGTTCTCGGGCAGAACCTCACCGTTCAACCCCGATATGGCTTCTTCAACCAAAAGAAAGCTCATTAACTCAAAAAAGAGCATCGTTTGCATAAACTCAAACTGCAATGCCGCCGACGTCTCGGACGAAAATGTTGAAAAAATGAATTCGGCAATTGCCGTGGCAAGCAATGTCAATGTTCCGTATGTCAAGCTCCGCGTTGACGGCGGAGACGATGCCTATGATAAGGCGATTGATTTTATCGGCAAGGCAATAGCAGAGAGCGAAAAGCATAACGTAATCGTGCTTGTTGAAACGACGGGACTTTTTGCCGACACAACAAGACTTTGCGACTTGATGAACTACTTCGCAAGCGACTTTATCGGCGCGGACTGGAATATGTACGAAACCTACTTCGTCGGAGGCGAGGATTCGGAAAAGACGATTACCAACCTCGGCGCATATGTTAAGCTCGTTCATCTGACCGATGCAAAAAAAGCAGGGGAGCATACCCTCATCGGCGAGGGCACAATGCCTATTAAGGATATGATGAACGCTCTCGGTTCAATCAATTATAACGGCTTTGTTTCGGTTGAATGGAATCCCGAATGGTTCAAGTCGATTGACGATCTCGAAATCATTTTGACCCACTATGAGAGCTATATGGAGACCGTTAAAGACGAAACAAACAAGAAAAAATATTACTATAACAAGACCCATACAGGTAAATTTGTATGGAAAAAAGAGGAGCTTATTGAGGAGACTTTTCCGCAGGTTCTTGACAGAATGGTTGAGGAATTTCCCGATCAGCTTGCATTCAAATACACAACGCTTGACTACACAAGAACTTATGCACAGTTCCGTGACGACGTTGATACCTTTGCAAGAGCGCTTATCGCAATGGGCGTAAAAGCGGGATCGCACGTTGCAGTGTGGGCAACGAACGTTCCGCAGTGGTATATTTCATTCTGGGCAACGACCAAAATCGGTGCAGTTCTCGTTACGATGAACACAGCCTATAAAATCCATGAGGCGGAGTACCTGCTCAGGCAGTCAGACACTCATACGCTTATAATGATAAAGGGTTACAGAGATTCGCACTATGACGAGATTATGGCTGAGCTTTGCCCCGAGCTGGAGCACACAAAGAGCGGCGAAAAGCTCCACGCAAAGAGACTGCCGTTTTTGAGAAATATTGTTACTGTCGGCTATGAACAGCAGGGCTGTATGACATGGGAGCAGGCAGTTGACAAATCAAGCGAGGTTCCCGTTGAGGAAGTTTACAGAATGGCTTCTCTCGTCAGAAAGGACGATGTCTGCAATATGCAGTACACCTCGGGCACAACGGGCTTTCCCAAGGGCGTTATGCTGACGCACTATAATGTCGTGAACAACGGCAAGTGCATCGGCGACAGAATGGATCTTTCAACGGCGGACAGAATGATGATTCATGTTCCGATGTTCCATTGCTTCGGTATGGTTCTTGCCATGACGGCAATTATGACCCACGGCGGAACGGCACTTCCGTTGCCTTATTTCTCACCGAAATCTTCGCTTGCATGTATCAATTCCGAGCGCATAACGGCTTTCCACGGCGTTCCGACAATGTTTATTGCAATGCTTCAGCACCCCGACTTTGAAAAGACCGATTTCTCATACATGAGAACGGGAATTATGGCAGGCTCGCCGTGCCCGATTTCAAAGATGCGTGAGGTTGTCGAGAAGATGCATATGACCGAGATCACAATTGTTTACGGTCAGACGGAATCCTCTCCCGGTTGTACGATGAGCAGCACGGACGATCCCTTGGAGGACCGTGTTGCGACGGTCGGACATCCGCTTCCAAAGATCGAATGTAAAATCGTCGATCCCGATACGGGTCTTGAGTGCCCCGACAATGTAACGGGCGAGTTCGTTGCCCGTGGATATAACATTATGAAAGGCTATTATAAGATGCCCAAGGCTACGGCAAGTGCAATAGATAAGGACGGCTGGCTTCATACAGGCGACCTTGCCTGCCGCACTCCCGAGGGTAACTTCAGAATCACGGGCAGACTTAAGGATATGATCATCCGCGGCGGCGAGAATATCTACCCCAAGGAGATTGAGGAGTTTATCTATACTCACCCGAAGGTCAAGGACGTTCAGGTCATCGGCGTCCCCGATGAGGGACTCGGCGAGGAAATTATGGCTTGCATTATCCTCAAGGAGGGCGAGACCATGACAGAGCAGGAGATGAAGGACTACGTCCTTTCGCACATGGCAAAGCACAAGGTGCCGAAGTATATCGACTTTGTGACCGAGTTCCCGATGAATGTTGCCGGTAAGATCTTGAAATACAAGATGCGTGAGGACGCTATCAAGAAATACGGCCTGCAAAAGGCAAATTCCGTTGTAACGGCGTAACATTACAAAACGTAATGTTTATATTACAAATAATCTCTTGAAAAATCAAGAAAACTATCTTATAATGTACCGCAACAGGTACAAATAACCTGTTGAAATAAAGGCTGTGACGAAGACGGTTGCGTTCAGATCCTTTCAGAGAGTCGGCGTTTGGTGTGAGCCGATAGCGAGATGAATGTAGAACCCATCACTTCCGAGCCGGAGAGATGAAACAACAGTAGTTTCTCCCGTGACAACTGCGTCAGTGTTGAGGGATTGTCAGATCCTGCAGAGAGGCGAGAAGCAATAGCAGATCGCAATTTGAGTGGTACCGCGGATTATCAAATCCGTCTCAAAGTTCTAAGGACTTTGGGACGGATTTTTTGTTTTATCCGAAATCGGTGCCGGTACATTACGGAGGTAAAAATTATGTCAAATCAAACAGAAACAAACCAGCTTTATGAAGTGGCGGAACGTATCCACGAAATGAGAGACATATGTGCCTTTACCGTTGAACAGATGGCGGAAAAGACCGAGGTCTCTGTTGAAACCTACAGACTTTATGAGAGCGGAACGGTAGATCTCCCGTTCACATTTATTCACAAATGTGCGCTTGCGTTTGACATCGGCATTACAGATCTTCTTGAAGGTCACAGCGCCGTGCTTTCATCATATACCGTCACAAGAAAGGGCAAGGGTCAGATTACCGCCAGTGAAAACGGAATCGAGATTCAGAACCTTGCGCCGAAATTCAGAAAAAAGCTCTCCGAACCATACTGGGTTAGATATGAGTATGATGCGGAGCTTGAAAATAAACCGATTCACACTACAACTCACAGCGGTCAGGAATTTGACCTCGTTATCAGCGGTACTCTTAAGGTAAGAGTCGGCAATCATGAAGAGATTCTTCACGAGGGCGACAGCATCTACTATAACTCGTCAACTCCTCACGGAATGATAGCCATTGACGGCAGAGACTGCCTTTTCCTTGCAATGGTTATGGCAAGTGACGAGCCTGTTCAGAATATTTTGCATGAAAGAGCTGTTATGGGCGTTAAGGCTAAGGGCAGCTACGTTTGCGAGAAGTTTATCGACGCAACCGAGGACGAGAACGGCAACCTTGTTTCAATCGACTTCAATCACGAGGACGAATTTAACTTTGCCTTTGATATCGTTGATAAGATTGCTAAGAAATCACCCGATAAGCGTGCTCTTGTTCATGTTGACCGTGACAAGACAGAGAGAATCTTCACATTCAAGGATGTTAAAGAACATTCGGCTCAGGCGGCAAACTACTTCAAGTCGCTCGGTATCAAGAAGGGCGACAGAGTCATGCTTGTTCTCAAGCGTCACTATCAGTTCTGGTTTGCTATCCTCGGTCTGCATAAGATAGGCGCAATTGCAATTCCTGCTACGAACCTTCTTGTTGACCACGATTTTGAGTACAGATTTGAGGCGGCAGGCGTTACCTCAATTCTTTGTACGGCTGACGGCGACACAGCCCATCAGGTCGATATCGCCGATGAAAATACACACACACTTGTCAACAAAATCATAGTCGGCGGCGAGCGTGAAGGCTGGCACAACTTCGACAGCGAATATTGCCTGTTCTCAAGACGTTACAGGCGTGAGGAGGACGCACCGTGCGGAAACGACCCGATGCTTATGTTCTTCACTTCGGGTACAACAGGTTATCCGAAAATCGCAACCCATTCCTACAAATATCCGCTCGGTCACTATATCACAGCAAAATATTGGCACTGCGTAAGCAAGGACGGACTTCATCTTACTATCTCCGACACAGGCTGGGGCAAGGCTCTTTGGGGCAAGCTCTACGGACAGTGGCTCTGCGAGGGAGCCGTATTTGTATATAACTTCGATCGCTTCGATGCATCGGATATCCTTCCGATGTTCGCTAAGTATCATATAACAACGTTCTGTGCACCTCCGACGATGTACAGAATGATGATAAAAGAGGATCTCGGCAAGTACGATCTTTCTTCCATCCGTCACGCAACAACAGCAGGTGAGGCTCTCAACCCCGAGGTATTCCGTCAGTTCTACAATGCTACGGGACTTGAGCTTATGGAGGGCTTCGGTCAGACGGAAATGACTCTCGGAATCGCAACCCTCACGGGTATGACTCCGAAGCCGGGCTCAATGGGCAAGCCGACACCGCTCTACGATATCAAAATTCTCCGTCCCGACGGAACGGAAGCCGACCTCGGTGAAACCGGTGAAATCTGCGTCAATACCTCCGAAAAGGTACCGTGCGGAATATTCCTCGGCTATTACAGAAATCAGGAAAAAACAGACGAGGTTTGGCACGACGGCGTTTATCACACCGGTGATATCGCATGGCGAGATGAGGACGGTTACTTCTGGTATGTCGGCCGTATTGATGACGTTATCAAGTCTTCAGGCTACCGTATCGGACCGTTCGAGATCGAAAATGTTATCATGGAGCTTCCTTATGTTCTTGAGTGCGGCGTTTCCGCTGCTCCCGACGATGTAAGAGGACAGGTTGTTAAGGCGTCCATTGTTCTTACCAAGGGCACAGAACCTACCGAGGAGCTCAAGAAAGAGATTCAGAACTACGTCAAGAAGCACACCGCTCCTTACAAGTACCCGAGAATCGTTGTATTCAAGGATGAATTACCGAAGACTATAAGCGGCAAGATCATCCGTAACCAACTGTAAAATCGTCCTCGGCACATTGCTTTCTTCGTTGGTGAGCCTCGAAATACACATAGTATTCCATCGGCGTGTTGCCTTGAGCTTCTTTACGATATTTTATCATTTAATCATCAAACTTTCCGAGGTGAAAATATGAAGCGCATAACGCTTTTTGCCGGTCATTACGGCAGCGGAAAAACGAATATTGCCGTCAATTATGCTTTTAAGCTGAGACAGCAGGGTCTTGAGGTTGCGGTTGCCGACCTTGATATCGTCAATCCGTATTTCAGAACGAAAGACAGCGAAAAGGAGCTTAAAGAGGCCGGAATCAGGCTGATTTGTTCCGAGTTTGCAAGTTCCAACGTTGATTTGCCGTCGCTGCCGCAGGATATATATTCGGTTATTGACGACCGTTCCGAATTTGCCGTTATGGATATCGGCGGAGACGACAGGGGAGCTTATGCGCTCGGTCGCTATTCGGAAAGCATAGTCCGTGAAAATGACTATGAAATGTACCTTGTAATAAATATGTACAGACCGCTGACAAGGGACGCTTACAGCACTCTTGAGGTCATGAACGAAATTGAGAAAGCCGCTTCAATGAAATTTACCGCTATAATAAACAATTCAAATCTCGGCGAGGAGACGACCGCACAGGATGTTCTCGATTCACTCAAATATGCCGACGAGGTTTCAAAGCTGACGGGACTTCCCGTTGCAATGACGACCGTTAAGAAAACACTCTATAAAGAACTGTACGGAAAAGTGGACAATATGCTTCCGCTTACCCTGCAGGAGAAAATAAATTAGGAGGAATGTCAAATGGCTAAAGTAACATTCAAAACAGACCTTTGCAAGGGTTGCGGACTTTGCGTGAACGCTTGTCCCAAGGGAATAGTTCACTTGTCAGAGACAACGCTGAACAACAAGGGACATCATCCCGCAGTTGTGACAGAGCAGGAAAAATGTATAGGCTGCGCATTCTGCGCAACGATGTGTCCCGATTGTGTTATTACGGTAGAGAGGTGAAGAAAATGTCAGATAAAGTTTTAATGAAAGGCAACGAAGCGATCGCCGAGGCTGCTATCAGGGCAGGCTGCCGCCATTACTTCGGTTATCCTATCACTCCGCAGACAGAGGTTGCGGCCTATATGTCAAAGCGTATGCCGAAGATCGGCGGAACCTTCCTTCAGGCGGAGAGTGAAATTGCCGCCATCAATATGGTTATCGGCGTTTCGTCAACAGGCAAGAGAGTCATGACCTCCTCTTCCAGCCCGGGAGTTTCGCTTAAAAGTGAGGGTATATCATACCTCGCAGGCTGTGACCTTCCCGCGCTCGTTGTCAACGTTCAGCGTGGCGGTCCGGGACTCGGCGGAATTCAGCCCTCACAGTCTGATTACTGGCAGTCAACAAAGGGCGGCGGACACGGCGATTACCACAATATCGTACTTGCTCCGGCTTCTGTTCAGGAAATGGCAAGCCTTACGGTCAAGGGATTTGAGCTTGCAGACAAATACAGAATGGTTGCAATGATCCTTGCCGACGGTACAATGGGTCAGATGATGGAACCTGTTTCTCTCGATGTTGCCGAGGTTACTCCGGTTGAAAAGCCGTGGGCACTCACAGGAACAAAGTGCGAGAGAGAGCACAACATAGTCAATTCGCTTTACCTCAAACCCGAGGAGCTTGAAATAAAGAACTTTGAGAGATATCAGAAGTACAAGACGATTGAAGAAAACGAAACAATGTATGAGGAATATCTCATGGAGGACGCCGAGATTTGCGTAGTTGCGTTCGGCATTACTGCCCGAGTTGCAAAGAATGCAGTCAACGAGGCTCGCAAGAGAGGCGTCAAGGTCGGTATGATTAGACCGATCACACTCTGGCCGTTCCCGACAAAGCCGCTCAGTGCCGCCGCCGAGAAGTGCAAGAGATTTATAACAGTTGAAATGAATATGGGTCAGATGATCGACGATGTAAAGCTTGCAATCGACTGCAAGAGACCGGTTGACCTTTGCAACCGTGTCGGCGGTATGATCCCGACTCCGGAAGATGTTCTTTCGGCAATTATGACTAACGGAGGTGCAGAATAATGTCAGTTGTATTTGAAAAACCGAAATCATTGACAGACGCAACGCTTCACTATTGCCCGGGCTGTACTCACGGTATTATTCACCGTCTTGTTGCCGAGGTAATTGACGAGCTTGGAATCGAGGGCGATACTATCGGTGTCGCATCGGTCGGTTGCTCCGTTATGGCATATAACTATTTCACCTGCGACTTTGTTCAGGCGGCTCACGGACGTGCTCCCGCTGTTGCAACAGGCGTAAAAAGAAGCGACCCGTCAAAGGTTGTATTTACATATCAGGGCGACGGCGATCTTGCCGCTATCGGTACTGCCGAGACGGTTCATGCTGCCGCAAGACGTGAGAATATCACCGTAATTTTCGTCAACAACGCCATCTACGGTATGACCGGCGGTCAAATGGCTCCGACAACTCTTCCCGGCCAGGTCACTCAGACCTCTCCTTACGGCAGAGACGTAAACACGGTCGGCTATCCCGTTAAGGTTTGCGAGCTTCTTTCAAACGTTGACGGCGCAGCATACCTTGAGAGAGTTGCCGTTAACAATGTCAAGAACGTCAAGAACGCAAAGAAGGCAATCAAAAAGGCTTTCAAGAATCAGATTGAGGGCAAGGGCTTCTCACTCGTTGAGGTTATTTCAACCTGTCCGACAAACTGGGGTATGACTCCGCAGAAGGCTCTTGACTGGGCAGAGGAGAATATGATTCCTTATTATCCTCTCGGCGTCTACAAGGATATCTATGCAAAGGAGGAAGAAAAATGAGCAACACTTGCAGAATGTTATTCGCGGGCTTCGGCGGACAGGGTATTCTGTTCGCAGGCAAATTCCTTGCATATAAAGGACTTATCGAGGGCAAGCAGGTAAGCTGGCTTCCTTCCTACGGTCCCGAAATGAGAGGCGGTACTGCTAACTGTTCGGTAATCATCAGCGACGAGCCGATAGGCTCTCCGATCGTTGACAAGCCGGACGTACTTGTTGCAATGAATCTTCCGTCACTTGAAAAATATGAAAACGAAGTGGTCAGCGGTGGAAAGATTTTTGTCGATTCTACAATGATTGACAAAAAGGTTGACAGAACGGATGTGGACGTATATTATATACCTGCAACGAAGATGGCGAACGATAACGGAACGCCGACGCTTGCCAATATGATTATCACGGGCAAGATTCTCAAAGAAGTGCCGCAGTTTTCAATTGACTATACCGATGACGCACTCAAAAAGGTCGTTTCCGCCCGTCACCTTGATCTCCTTGATGTAAACAAGGGTGCCGTCAAGGCAGGCTATGACTATGAATAATAAGATGAGGATTTCCTGTATTCAGCTTGATATGAAACTCGGCGACGTTGAGTATAACTACACCGAGGCTCTCAGGCTGATAAGAGAGACTGTTGAAAAAGAAAAATCCGACGTTGTTGTTCTTCCCGAAACATGGACAACGGGTTTCTATCCCAAGGAAAACCTTGCGGATTATTGCGACAGAGACGGCGAGAGGGTAAAAAAGACTTTCTCGGCTTTGGCAAAGGAGCTTAACGTAAACATCGTTGCGGGCAGTATTGCCAATGAGAAGAACGGCGGAATTTACAACACGGCTTTTGTTTTCAGCCGTGAGGGTGAAGTCGTTGCCGAATATGACAAGACGCACCTTTTTACTCCGATGGACGAGCACAGGTTTTTCAGCTTCGGCAAAAATCTTGTGACATTCGAGCTTGACGGACATAAGTGCGGAATTGTTATCTGCTACGATATCCGATTCTGCGAGCTTATCAGAAGCCTTGCGCTCAAGGGCATCGACATGCTCTTTATGGTGTCCCAATGGCCGCTGGTCAGAACCTCTCATATTGTTACGCTCACAAGGGCGAGAGCGATTGAAAATCAGATGTTTGTTGTCTGCTGCAATTCCTGCGGCAAAACTCCTGACGCTGTATTCGGAGGCCATTCGCAGATAATCGACCCGTGGGGCGAGGTTCTCGGTGCGGCAGGCGAGCAGCAGGAGGTTATAACAGCCGACTGCGATTTCGGAATAATTAAGGATATCAGAAATTCGATAAACGTTTTCAATGACAGAAAACCCGATCTCTATGAATTATAATAATAATGCTTTGAAAGGAGCGACAGAAATGTATAAATTTCCAGTAACAAGAACTACACACCCAAAGGAGAAGCCGGATCAGAAGAAGCTCGGCTTCGGTAAGTATTTCACAGATCATATGTTTATGATCGACTATGATGAGGGTCAGGGCTGGCACGACGGAAGAATTGTTCCGCATGAGCCGATCGCCATTGAGCCTGCATCATGCGTGCTCCACTATGCCCAGATGATGTTCGAGGGCATGAAGGCATATAAAACTCCGTCGGGCGACATTCAGCTTTTCCGACCGGATCAGAACTTTGAGCGTATGAACAGAACCAATGACCGTATGTGTATCCCTCATATGGAAAAGGATATTTTCTTTGACGCTATCAATCAGCTTATCGCAGTCGATAAGGACTGGGTTCCTTCTGAGCCGGGCACAGCTCTTTATATCAGACCGTTCATTTTCGGCGATGAGGTTTCGTTCAGCGTTCTTCCTGCAAAGCATTATCGTTTTATCATCATTCTTTGTCCGGTTGGTTCTTACTATGCCGCAAACGACGGCGGACTTCACACAACGAGAATTTATGTTGAGGACGAATTTATCCGTGCGGCTGTCGGAGGCACAGGCTTCGCAAAGTGCGGCGGCAACTATGCAGGCGGTATGAAAGCATCCGCTAAGGCTATGGAGCACGACTGCAAGGACGTTCTTTGGCTTGATGCGGCAGAGCATAAATATGTTGAGGAAATCGGCACTT
>USJJ01000011.1 GCA_900554995.1 uncultured Ruminococcus sp.
ACGACATCAATCATATTGATTGCGACAACAACGGGGATACCGAGCTCAGTGAGCTGAGTTGTAAGATAAAGGTTTCTCTCAAGGTTTGTACCGTCGATGATGTTAAGAATTGCATCGGGGCGCTCTCCTATAAGATAATTTCTTGCAACAACTTCCTCCAAGGTGTAGGGAGAAAGCGAATAAATACCCGGAAGGTCGGTGATGACAACGCCATCATGCTTTTTGAGTTTACCTTCCTTTTTCTCAACCGTAACGCCGGGCCAGTTACCAACGTACTGGTTTGAACCCGTAAGTGCGTTGAACAATGTTGTCTTACCGCAGTTCGGGTTACCCGCAAGGGCAATACGAATATTCATACCATAATTCCTCTCTTTCAATTAGCTTATGCTAATCGTTATTTCTAAAAAAATCGGGGTCAAACCCCTTGACCTTTTTACTCTACCTCGATCATTTCGGCATCCGCTTTTCTGAGCGAAAGCTCATATCCACGAACCTGTACCTCGACCGGGTCGCCGAGCGGAGCAACCTTACGGATATACACTTCTACGCCTCGGGTAATACCCATATCCATAATCCTGCGCTTAACAGCGCCTTCTCCGTGAAGCTTGACAACCTTTACGGTTGAGCCGACCTTTACGTCCTTTAATGTTTTCATCTGCCTAATCCTCCTTGCTTTATACAGATTATTTGAAATACCGCAGTGCGGTATTCGGCTACGGGTCAGATCATTATCCTTCTTGCCATCTCTTCGCTGATTGCGACTCGCGCTTCTTTGACGTTTACAATAACGTTTCCGCCGAGCGTGTTAATGACCATTACGTTTCCTCCGACAACAAATCCGAGATTTTCAAGGTGCTTCTTGACCTCGGGATTACCGCCGATTTTTTTAATGGTGTTCATTTCACCGACTTCTGCAAGTGCTAATGGCATCATATCTATTCCTCACTTTCGTCGGTTAGTTATACCTAACCGCGAATCTTAAATGAAGTTAGCTCTCGCTAACTGAAAATATATTAGCCCCAAAAAAGAAAAATGTCAATACCAAAACCAAAATTTCTGTGTTTTGTGACGATATTTGTCAGGATAAACAAATAGTTAGCCTCAGCTAACTTAAATACTATTAATTTTTTTGCTAACAGCAAAGAAAAATCCCGTCTTGTTTTTTAAAATGGACTATGATATAATATTCATATCGCATAAAAATGGAGGCTTTATTATGCATTTACAGGAATCGGGAGAAATGTATCTCGAAACTATATATATTCTTTCAAAGAAAAGCAGTGCGGTCAGATCTCTTGACGTTGCCGAATATATGGGCTTTTCAAAGCCGAGCGTCTGCCGTGCGGTAGGCTTGCTCAAAAGCGGAAATTATATTCTGGTTGACAAGGACGGCTATATCACACTCACCGCAGACGGACTTTATGTTGCAAAAAAAATTTATGAGAGACATACTGTTTTGACGGAATTTCTTGTGCGCCTCGGCGTTGATCCGAAAATTGCGGCGGAGGATGCCTGCAAGATTGAACACGATATCAGCGATGAATCGTTTGAAGCAATAAAAAATCATTTTCCTAAAAAGTAAATGAAAAAGAACAACGGCCGCCGATAATCCGACAGCCGTTCGTTTTATTTTATGATACTCTTTTCAACATATTTCGATGTCATTGCGTTCAACAGGCAGTTATAAGTCATTTTGAAGTCGACAACCGATCCGATCTTATAATCATTGCCGCAGTCCGAAACATCGAGAACAACGTGGTCGCTGCTGCCGCCGACAATTTTCATTCGGCTGTCCGCACAGATAAGACCCGGAAGATATATATCCTGTTTACCGACCGCAACAATCGCACGCTTCATCAGCTTTTTGCAGTCCTGCGGAAGCATCTCGGGGATACCCGGCTTTTCTTTAAGCTCGATAATTTCGGCTTTGAGAATGAAATTATCCTCCCTTGCTCCGTCAAACGGAACGTCAAAAACAGG
Source organism: uncultured Ruminococcus sp. (assembly GCA_900554995.1). Taxonomy (GTDB): domain Bacteria; phylum Bacillota; class Clostridia; order Oscillospirales; family Acutalibacteraceae; genus CAG-488. The sequence goes on from USJJ01000011.1 coordinate 1,981, forward strand.
AATATTGCCGAGAAAAACCGATTCGCCCATTCTCATATTGTTTATGACACGAGGCAGCTTGCCGTCAAACAGCATTTTCAATGAGCTTGACGCACCGCCGGAAACGATTGGGAGCTTAATGTCGTATTCGCTCTCAACGGCATTGACCGCCGATTCAAAAAGATGCATATTTTTTTCCGACGGAAGAACCTCGTTGACGCAGCTGAGATTTGTGCCAACTCCGTAAAGCTCAATGTTTGTCATCCCGAGGACTTCGCCTGCAATTTCCTTGAGCTCATCTGTGTAGCAGCCGTCTCGGAGATCACCGCATTCGTACATAAGAATAACCTTGTGCCGTTTGCTTTGCTTTCTTGCCTCTTCGTTTAACGCTCTTATGACCTCAAGTTCGCTGTTCAGGCTGACGTCGGTAAATCTGACAACATCTCTCACCTGCGAAAGCATCGGGGAGCGTATCAGCCATTTTTCAGCTCTGATGTCGATAAACTCCATAAAGTTTTCAACGCGTGAATCACATATCGCCGTTATTTCGCCCTCTTCGACGAGAAAACGAACAAGTGGCTCATAGCCGACGAGCATCTTGGTGACCACCGAAAGTGACATACCGTTTTCGGCGCATTTATTTTTCAGTATTTTAAGATTGTGAAGTATTCCGTCGGGTTTAATCTCGATACAAGGATACATTTTATTTCTCCGTTTTTTGATCTATGAAACGTCTTACTGTTTTGAAGGAATTGCGCTCAATCTCAAAGAAAGACTCGTCAAGCGGCTCGCACGGCTCACAGCCCTTTGCCTTGAGCGCCTCATTGATTATTTTTTCCGTGTACCACGGATTTTTTACAAATACGGGACCGAGTGCGTTTGTGAAAATAACATTCTTGTATTTTGCGCCCTCCGTCTGATCCTTATCGTTGTTGCCCTTGCCGTAGATGAGCTTGCCGAGTGCAATTGAGGGATCATTAAGGAAGAAGTCAACAAGGTGAATCTGAACCGCCATAATTTCAAAATTTTTGTCCTCGGAGAGGGAAAACTGAAGATCATCGCCGTAGATTTCATTACGCTCGACTGCCGTTGCGTCAATGAGTCCGAGCCCCTCAACGACCGAGCCGTCGCACCTCTTTGTCGATTTTATAAGAACCATACCTGTTGTGCCGATTGCGATAATCGGCTTGCCGCTCTCGGCAAAGTTATAGATTGCATCGCCGTATTTTTTGATATTCTTCACAATCGCATCGGCGGTCTTGATCTCGCCTGCGTTCATAAAGATAATGTCGGAATTTTCAAAGTCAATCTCTTCCGAGAAGGTGTCGATACGGTTGATTTTGACATCAAGTCCCATCTCCTTGCCGACACGCTCAAATGCCATAAGGTTGCCTCTGTCGCCGTGGAGATTCAGCAGATCGGGATAAAGCCAAGTGATGTTCAATGTGTTCATTATTCGTTACCTCCGTACTGCTTTGTGGATTTTTCGAGCTCGTGATATTTCTTGAGCCACGTGATAAGATAAACGTTGTCAACGTCGAATTTGTCAAGCTCCTTGAGGATTGCCTCGTCGCTGTCGTTCGGAAGAACGGAGATATCGTTCCTATCGATTCCGGCATAGATCATTCTGTTAGCCGTGTCGTATGCAACAGCCTCGGAGAAGCAGATGTAATGCTTGATATTATTCTTCTTGAGCGACTCAAAGTCAACGTCAAATGCGTAGAATGTGTTTGTATAGTAGGGATCAAAGTCCTTGAGCTCCTCAAGACCCATAAGAAGAATTTTCGGAGTCTCGTCCTTTGCAATGTAGTCGAGCGCTGTCTGGAGAGTTTCGGGATTTTCCTGCTTGATTCTGATATATTTGAGCGTTTTGGTCTTGTATTTAAGCGTTTCCATACGTCCGCTGATGTTCTTGAAGTTTGAAAAGCTCCTCTGAAGCTCCTCATTTGTCATACCGAGCTTTGTGCATACGGCAATGCAAAGCGCATAGTTGAAGATATAGAACGGTTCCTTATTCGTCACGGTGAAGCGGTAGCCGTTGCAGTCAAAGCTGCATTCGGAGAAGTCGACGTTCTGAGCAAAGAAGTCAACCTTGTCCTCGGACGAGAAGTCACAGCCTGCACAGTGGAACTTGCCGACATTGTCAACATTGTAATAATCGAAAATAATTTTGTCGTTGCACTTCGGGCAGGGCATTGTTACGTCGTAGAACTTGTCCTTGACAAAAGAATACTGAGTTTTGTCAACGCCGTAATAGTAAACGTTGTCGGAAAAGTCCTCGAATGACTTTGATCTCGGCTCGCCGTCGTTGAGGAAGAAAGTCATATCACTGTTGAAAACCTTGCGGAATTTCTGAACGATGTAGTCCGGCTCGCCGTTGCGCTGAACCTGATCCTTTTGAAGATTGGTTATGCAGATTTTCTTCGCAGGGATGTATTTATAGATTCCCGCAAGCGAACGCTCGTCAATCTCAAACGAGAAAAATTCCGTTTTCATTTTGCCTGTGAGCGTTGAATTGCGGATAAGAGCGGTTGCGATACCGCCGATCATATTTGCACCCTCAAGGTTTGAACATACTGTTCTGCCTGAATCTCTGAGAGCGTGAACTATCATATTATTTGCCGTCGACTTACCGTTCGTACCGGTGATAAAAACAACCTTTTCCGGATCAATTCCGGTGAAATGACCGATAAAATCGGGCATAAGTCTGTTTGCCTTTGCACCGGGCATATTGGTACCTCTGCCCTTGGCAAAGATGTTTGAAAAGAGCATAAGTCCCTTGCCGACAAGCAGAGTGAAGATGAATTTCAATTTTTGCATTTTAATCCTCCCGAATAAATAAAACGTTCATTTAATTAACGCTATTATTGTATCACATTTAATTGTAAAGTCAACAACGGTATAAACGTTTTTAAATATGAAATTTTATATTGTTTTTGCGGGAGGAGTATGGTAAAATTAAATTTATGAAATCGACGGAGGTGCGGAATGAATCTCAAACAAGTGATTTCAAAAAATAAAAATTTAAGCGGCTTTGCAATGGACTCGGTTTGGACGATGATCGGACTTGTTGCGATGAACGGAATTGCCCAGTTCGTTGTTTATCCGTTTATGAGAAATATGTTCGGTGCCGACGGATACGGACGAATCCTGAGTATGCTCGGCATTATAAATATAGTAGCTGTCTCAATAGGTACGGCACTCAATAATTCAAGGCTGGTTGCCAAAGCGCACGGACAAGGAAAGGATAACAGACCGTATATTCAATTTCTGCTGATCATTGCGGCGGTCGGAGTCGCATTAAGCCTGGCGGTTTTTATAGTAATGAAAGAAAAAATAACGGTCTTTTCCTTTCTGCTGTATTGGCTGCTGATGTGTATGACTGTTACAAGATATTATTCCGAGGTGGAATACAGGCTTCACACAAACTATGTGGGATTGCTGTGCTACTATCTTATCATAAGCGCAGGATATCTCGTCGGAATGATCTTTGCAAAGCTGAGCGGACAGTGGGCTTTGAGTCTGCTGACGGGCGAGTTTGCAGGCTTCGTTTTTGTTGCAGCGAAAGGATCAATTTATAAACGGAGCGTCGTTGAAAAGCGGCAAACCATCGGTGATATTCGGAGATCTGCGGGATATCTGATGGTTGCCCAGCTTTTGGTAAACCTTATATTCAATTCGGATCGTATTATCCTGATGGCATTCTGCGAGAGCAAAACTGTAACGGTTTACTATATTGCGTCGGCAGTCGGTAAGATGATATCATTTGTCACGGGATCATTTAACAGCGTTATTATCGGATATCTTGCGAAGAAAAAGGAAACATTACCGTCAAAGAGCTTCTTGAAAATTTTTGCGGTTTCTTCAATTGCGGTGGCTCTTGCGATCGGAGCCTGTTATGTCGGTTCGATTATTTACACAAAATTGCTGTACCCTACGGATTATAATGCGGCGTCGCCGTTCTTTATCGTTGCAAATTCGGCGCAGATATTCTATTTTGTAAGCGGAATGTTTACCACAATCCTATTGAGATACGCAAAAGAAAATGTACAGACGAGAATCAATGCAGTGTATGCTGTTGTATTTTGCATTACTTCAATTCCGACAGCATATTTCTTCGGAATATGGGGCTATGCAATCGGCGTGCTGATTGCGGATCTTTTCCGATATGTTTTGGCGGCTGTGCTTTGTTACAGAAAACTGAAAAATCTTGAAAAATCAAGCGTAGTGAATCAATAAAGCGGAGATAGGAGAAAGTGTATGAAGTTTACGGAAATTCAGCAGGCGAACCTCACAAAGGTTCAGGATATTGAACTTAAGATTCTCAGAGAGCTTGACAGAATATGCTCAAAATACGATCTCAAATATTCTCTGAGCGGAGGAACCTTGCTCGGAGCAATTCGGCATAAGGATTTTATTCCGTGGGATGACGATATAGATATAGACCTTCGCCGAGATGATTACGATAAGCTGCTGAGCGTTTTACCGAACGAACTCGGTGATGAATTTGAATTTGTTAATTATAATGAGTTCGGAGAATATTTCTGCGACTTTATTCCGAGAATTTTTTACAGGAACAGCAAGGCGGTAAATTCTTTCAGCGTTGACGGAGGAAAGACGAATTTTGCCAACGACGACAGAATGAACAGGGTCTTTATTGAACTCTACTGCCTTCACGATACTGATTCAAAAACCGTAAAAAAGCAGATTTTTAAGGTTAAAATGATTTACGGACTTGCAATGGGTCACAGATATGTTCCGTCGGACAACAGCGGATATTCGGCAATACAAAAGGCTGAGGTCGTATTTTTATCGTCTGTCGGCAAGAGGATGCCTCTTAAAAGGATTTTTTCAATGTATGAAAAGTGTGTCAATGAAATTCCGACCGGATCGGGAGATCTGTATTTTAAGCCATCGGTTCCATTGCCTGTTCAGGAAAGAAATGTTTTTGATAAGAAGCTGTTTGCCGAATATCAATACGTTGATATAAGAAATGACAAGGCAAAGGCTCCGTGCGAGTATATTAAGATACTTGAATCTCTTTATTCCAATTGGAAAGAGCTCCCGCCCGAGAAAGACAGACATCCGGGACACTTTGATCTTGATAATGTTGAGATATGGTAAAGGAGAAAGCGATGAGTGCAAAAAATGTTACAATTATTATGTCGGGCGGAGTAGGCCACCGCTTCGGAGCGGATAGACCGAAGCAGTATGTCAAGCTGAACGGAAGATGCGTCATTGACTATGTTATTGATGCGGTAAAGGGCTCAGAACTCACCGATGAGGTGGTCGTTGTAATGGATCCGTCGTGTATTGATTACTCTGAGGAACTGAAAAATTCAGGATTCCATTTCGCACTGAACGGCAAGGAAAGACCTGATTCACTCAACAGCGCATTTGAGTATATCAAGGATCATTTCCACGAGTGCGAAAGGATAATCATTCTTGATGCTGTTGCGCCGTTGGTAACCAGCGAGTTGATTGACGATTATTTAGCTAAGCTCGATGAATATGACGCTGTAATAACGTGTCAGAAGATAACGGGCGCACTCGGAAACTATGATTTTGATCCGCTGGACAGAGAAAAATACTATATGACACAGTCACCTGAGGCGTTCCGCTTCAAGGAGATAACGAAGTTTTTTTCAACGGATTTCCCAAGTCAAGAGCTTGCATGGCAGCTGCCGAGGGAGACTAAAAAATACCTCAACTTTGATTTCAAGAACAATTTGAAATTAACCTATGATTATCAGCTCAAGTATGCGGAAATTCTTGTTCAATATCTTGATAATATAAAAGAGATAAAGTGAATACTAAACATTGAAAGGCAAAGACTTTTTATTATGACAGTCTTTGCCTTTATTGCGCTTTAAAACCGATATTTTTTTCTCATCACTATTGACAACACCCACTTCGGGGGTTAAAATAATTATATCAATTCAATGGAATTGCCAAAATACAATGTGAGGTGAGATTTCAGTGAGTAGTGACAGTAGCTACGGGCAACGAAACTTGAACAAATTCAATAATTTGCACAGCATAATCACCGTTGCAGACGTCCGCTCACGAGATCGGAGCTGATATTGCGTCTGCGGCGTGGCTTTGTGCCGTGCCGAAAGGGGCGCTTTAAATTGGACACTATGGTTGAAATCATCAGCAAGATGCTTGCCAACAACAAGTTCTCGGCGATCAAGGAAATGCTCAGCGAAATGAATATCGTTGATATTGCCGCCTTGATTGAGGAGATGGAGCCGGAAAACCAGGTTCGCCTTTTCCGCTTGTTGCCCAAGACATCGTCGGCTGATGCTTTTTCTTATCTGCCGAGCGATATTCAGAGCAATATCGTTGACGCAATCACAAATTCCGAGCTTGAATTTCTTATGGAGGATATGTTCCTCGATGATGCGGTTGACTTCCTTGAAGAGGTACCCGCCAATGTTGTAACACGTGTGCTTGCGCATACGAAGCCGGACACAAGAAAGCTCATCAACAAATTTCTTCAGTATCCCGAGAATTCTGCGGGAAGCATTATGACAATTGAGATGGTATCGTTTCCCGAGACATATACCGTTAAGCAGGCGATTGAGATGATCCGAAAGACTGCTCTCGACAAGGAGACGATCTACACCTGCTACTGTATGGATGAAAAGCGCAAGCTCGTCGGAACTGTACCTCTCCGCAAGCTCATTGTTGCTCCCGAGGATCAGATCGTCAAGGACATTATGGAGGATGACGAGCAGCTCATTTTTGTTAACACAATGGACGACCAGGAAGAGGTCGCCGCAATTGCGAAGAAATACGACCTGCTTTCAATTCCCGTTGTCGACAAGGAAGAAAGACTTGTAGGCATCATCACCATTGATGATATCGTCGACGTCATCGAGGATGAGAACACAGAGGACTTTGAAAAGATGGCTTTGCTGTTGCCCTCCGAGGACTCATACCTGAAAACAGGAATTTTTACTCTTTATAAAAACCGAATCGTATGGCTTCTCATACTTATGGTTTCCGCAACCTTTACCGGCCAGATTATCGAGGGCTTTGAGGACAAGCTGTCAATGATCGCCGGACTTACCGCATCAATCCCGATGCTTATGGATACCGGCGGAAACTGCGGCAACCAGGTTTCAACCCTTGTTATCCGTGGACTTGCTCTCGGCGATATTCATATCAAGGATTTCTTCAAAATAATCTGGAAAGAGATTCGTGTTGCGGTTCTCTGCGGACTTACCCTTGCTTTCGTCAACTATGCGAGAATGTGGATTATAAAGCTTGTCACGCATAACGACATTTCGAGCAACACATTCATAGTTGTTTGCCTTGCAATGATTTGCGCCGTAATTGTCGCCAAGGTGATAGGCTGTGCATTGCCGATTTTTGCAAAGATTTTGCACCTCGACCCTGCGCTGATGGCAGGACCGATGATTACAACCATCGTCGATGCACTCACATTGCTTATCTACTTCGGATTTGCAACCCTCTTCATCAACAGCGGACTGTTAGTTTAGGTAAAACATGATATCAACGCTTCGTTATCTTCGGATTGCGAAGCGCTTTTTTTTGCACTCATCAAAAAAATATTATATAATCAGCATACATTCTATGTTTCAATTAAGGTTGGGGCGGTATAAACTGTATATATTCATTTAAGATGTGGTTTTATGAAGCTGTTATATGCCGAGGATGAGATGAGTATGTCCGAGGCGGTTGTTGACATACTGACCTTTCATAAATATATTGTTGACGCTGTTTACGACGGCGCAGACTCTCGATAAAAATTCAATCATCGTTCTTGCCGCATGTGCAGGTGTTCTGATACTCGGAGTCGCATTAGCGTTTGTTTACAGAAAGAAAAGCTAAAAATAAGGGGCTGTTCAATGTAAACTGCCCCTTAAAGTTATTTGATAATTTTTACATATTTCGGATCGTTTGATCCGTGGTAATCATATACTACATTTGTTTTGCGTATCCGATATATTTTTATTTTGTCGGATTCTTTGAGCAGTACGGTTCCTATGTATTCCTTTGGCATAAATGGCGGAAATTCTTTCCTGAGTGTGCAGTGCCAAAAGCTCGTTTTCAGTGAAACAAGATCATAGCCGATCGTCACAATGTATGTGTATTTCGAAGTATCGAGCTCCAGTTTTGACGGATCTATGCCGATATCCCGCAAGCGTTCCGGGGATGTGCTTATGACTCCGTTCTCATAATCGCTGACGGAAAACCAGAAAATATTTTGCATCTCTTCGCTGATTTCCTGCGGTTTGTCAAAGGAATAAACCTCGGTAAAATTATATCTGTGCTCAAGAAATATTGAATTAAGAACAACAATTGTCAAAACTATTGCAGCTATTATAAATAATTTTCTTTTTCCTTTCATCTTTTCCGCTCCCGGACTCAACCGTCATAAACGCCCATTATAACAATACCGGTGACGGTGAGAAGGATGCACACATAGTGTTTCCACGAAAGCTTTTCTTTAAGGAAAATTCTGCCCCAGAGGACGGATGCGGCGCAGTAAGCGGAAATAATCGGCGCCGAGAGGGCAAAGTGCTCACTGTCGGCAATGGCATAGATATATGCAAACTGACCTGCCGTTTCAAACGCTGCGCCGATATATTTCGGAGCTTCCTTTTTCGGAAAGAACTTATCTTTCTTGATGAATTTAACATAAATGAAGCAAAGTATGCCACAGATGAGAAATGTCAGTTCATATGAGGTGTTGGCGGCATCCTCGTCAAGCCTTTCAAGAACAAGGCTGTCGGCAAAAGATCCGAGTGCATCAAGCAGACAGTAAATAACCGGCAAGAGAATTGCGAGAACACTTTTTGTATATTTATAGTTGCTTTTGCTCTGGCGTGCCGCTCTCAGGTCATCATCCTCTGTCATTTCGGCAATGCTGAGTCCGACAATGCCGATGGCAACAAGGGCGATTGCAATGTACTGAGCCTTAACGAGTACGGCCATTCCTGCGATTATGCTGATAATAGAAGCCAATGAACCGGATGAATTGCAGATCGGAGAGGAAATCGAAAGCTCGATAAAACGAAGTCCGACATAGCCGATAGTCATTGACGATATGTAAAGGAATGAGACGGGCAAATAGGTGAGCATGGTTTGAAAAGTGAAGTCAACGTCGGTAAAAATAAGCGTGTATGCAGCATGAAGGCCCATAACAACACCGACTGCGGTGACCATCTTCAGTGCGCTGTGTTTATCCTTTGAGTCGGCGCAGCCGATTTTTGAAAATAAATCCGAAAAGCTCCAGCAAAGCAGAGCTGCGATAGAAAAAATAAACCATTTCATAATAATAACAACCTCAATATACTAATTTTTTTTCAACATATAGCGTCCCGTCGGCAAGGTTGATTTTGCCTAAACCGAGGAACTTCTTTGCGGGAGAATAAACACGGCAGAAGCCGTCGCTTTTTTCGCCCTTGATTCTGTTGAGGTCGAGTTCTCCGCCGTTTTCAAAGCGTATCGCCTGCTTTTCGCTGACATTGACGGCAGTGTAGCAACGAAGCATTTCATCACACGGGGTGATCAGTTCGTCAATTCGTCCTTCGTCGGCAAGCTGCTGAACGGTTTCAAGTGTAACGGTTTTGTCTATTGAAACGCCGTTGGCTTCAATGCGTCTGAGTGCGGTTATTACTGCCCCGCAGCCAAGTTCAGAGCCTATGTCGGCGGCAAGCGAGCGTATATACGTTCCGGCACTGCATGAGACCTCGATCTCAAATTCATTGCTGCTGTCCGGAACATCAATAAGCTTTATGTAGCGAATAACCACATTCCTTGCTTCTCTTTCTATTTCGATACCTTGACGGGCGAGCTTATACAATCTGACACCGTCCTTTGAAACTGCGGAATACATCGGAGGAAGCTGACTTATTGAGCCGACAAAACGGTTGATTACCTCGTTGAGTCTGTCAACGCTGACGTTAACAGGATTTTTCTGAAGCACCGTACCTGTTATATCGAGCGTGTCTGTGACGGTGCCGAGTAAAATTTTCGCACGGTAAGCCTTATCGTGAGTCGGCAGGTACTGTGAAAATCTCGTCGCTCCGCCAAGCATGACAGGAAGCACGCCGGTTGCCATTGGATCGAGTGTGCCGGTGTGTCCTGTTTTATTTATTTTCAGTATTCTCTTGACTCTGTTTGCCGCAACAAAGGACGTAAGCCCCTCAGGCTTGTCAAGAAAAATGAATCCTGTCAAAATTATCCCTCCGAGCAGAGCTGATGCCTGCATTCACTGTGCTGAATTATACATTATTAACAAACAAATGTCAAATTGATGAAAAAACAATTTTAAAAGGGAAAATTTGTGCAAATAAAATATCATTAACACAGCAAGGCTGTTTTTAATTGTTAAAACAACCAAAAACAGGGCGTTGATTTTGTTACAATCTTCAAAAATTGAAGAAACAGGCCGATTTTTATTGACATTAAATTGCTAATGGGATATTATATAGGCGTATCTTAGTCCTGTGAGGTGTGCGTATGAGCAAAATTCCGATAAATTCGGAAACGGTTTATGCGGCACGTTACGGCGATAAAGCAGCAATGAATGAACTGATTTCGGCTTTCGCACCGACTGTTGAGAGCATTGCGTCGGGTTATGTAGGACGCTGTCCGATGACTCGCAGCGATCTTATTCAGGAGGGCATGATAGGTCTTCTCGGTTCTGTTTACGGGTACGACCCTGATGAGGGCGTGAGGTTTGAGACCTTTGCAACGGTTTGCATTTCCAATCGCATCAAAAGCGCCGTGCGAAATCAACTGCGGAGCAAGCATATGCCGCTCAACGGATATGTTGACATTGACGACGTTGAAATCAGCGACGATATGTCTGACCCGCAGACGATGATAATTATGCAGGAACGGTTCGAGGATCTCAGCGAGAGTATCGAAAAAAAGCTGACGCATCTTGAAAAGGATGTGCTGAGGCTCCATATCGGAGGTCATAATTACAGTTCTATTGCCGAAATGCTTTCAATAAGCGTCAAGAGTGTTGACAATGCTTTGCAAAGGGCAAGAAAGAAGCTCAAGGAAAAATGATACCCCTATGCCTGCGCTGTACATAACGTTTAAGGACGTGCGCAGAGCGTAAATAAAATTTAGCGAGGTAAATTATCATGTACGAAGACAAGACGTTAGTATGTAAGGATTGCGGTCAGGAGTTCACTTTCACCGCAGGTGAGCAGGAGTTTTACGCAGAGAAAGGCTTTGTTAACGAGCCTCAGCGCTGCAAGGCTTGCCGTGACGCAAGAAAGAACGCTGTAAGAGGCGAGCGTGAGATGTTCGAGGCAACCTGCGCAAAGTGCGGCGGCGTTGCCAAGGTTCCTTTCCGTCCGAGAGAGGATCGTCCTGTATATTGCAGCGAGTGCTTTGCAAAGATGAAAGAAGAGGCATAAATCAGAAATAATTGAGGGATCGTATCAGAGTCCGGAAACGTATGAAGGTACGATCCTTTTTGTTGTCGGATTGACCTGAAATAGATAAAGACAGCAGGTATTAACCGAGGCTACCCTAAAGGGACGCCGAAAAAGATCGCGGTTTTTTCTCTTCTACCATGCTATGCACGGCACATAATATAATCTTGGCAAGAGTTTTGTGACAAAATGTTGTTCCGATTGATAAAAAACAACGGCATAATTATTTATTATGCAGAATTTGTATTATAACACTTGAAAAAGAAATATAAGAATGATATAATACATACTGTATGAGTATAGCCTGTATGGAATAGCTTTTATCGGCAAAATGATGATTGTCCATACGGCAAAAGTAATATTGATTTATGAGGTGTCAAGCTATGAAGATCAATAAGAAATTTACAAAAGCGGCACGGAGAATGTTAAGCGTGGCAGTGTGCCTTGTCATGATGTTCACGACATTCTTCATCTTTGATCCTGCCGTACTCTCGGAGCTTTTCCCGAAAGCGTCGGCATGGAATTTCACGTCCTATGCGACAAGTACGAACGGTGACAAGGCGGGTTTGAGCATCAACACAAGTGCTAAGACCGTGACGGTCAATACATCAAACGGCTTTGCGTATTTCTTAAGCCATATGACAAGTGAATTTCAGGGATACACAGTAACCTTGAATACGGATGTTTATATGCAACCGTCAATTGGGGCTACAAGTGTTAACTACGATTACAATGATTCCGATACAACCGCGTGGTACGGTGTGCTTGACGGAAACGGACACTGTGTTTCTAATTATAGATATTTCTTTAAAAATTCACGCAATAATGACATCAGATTTATCGGTCTTATAAGGAAAATGTGCGGCGGCGAAGTGAAGAATCTTACTCTTCTCAAT
>USJJ01000012.1 GCA_900554995.1 uncultured Ruminococcus sp.
AGTACAATTTTCAATAATTACCGCACTGCCCGAATTGTGAACAGCCAGAATACCTGCGGAAACCGTATTCACCCTTTCGGAAACAACCTTTGCACCGCGGACATTTACATTTTTAACAGTAAGTCCTGTATCGGCAAACGTTCTGCCGACAACCGCAGACGCAATACCGGCTTTAACGGTTACATTTCTGACCTCGGCACCGTCGATCTGCGAACCGAATCCCGATGCGATTCCGCCCGCAACAAAAGCGGCTGAATCGGAAACCGTAGAAATTTCTGTGCCGATAATATTAATCTCGGAAAGGGAACTCTCGCCCTTACCTGCCGCAACGCCCGATACTTCGGACATGCCCTTGATGTCGGAATCGGATACGGCAACGGATTTAACTGCAAGTTTGCCGTCCATAAGACCGATCAAACCTGCAACATACTCTGCACCGCTGAGTTTTACCTTTTCAATATTTATACCGGCAACGTTTCCACCGCAAGCCGCATAGCCTGCAAACGCACCGACGTAATTTGCCTTTGAATTGACGGAGCTATCCGTTACACTGATTCCGCTTGCGACAATTGAACCCGAATCAACGGAACCTGCTATCAGTCCCGAATAAATTCCGTCTGCCGAAACCTTGCTGTTTGTAACGGTGATATTCTCAAGCTTTGTGCTGCCGATAACCTGACCTGCAAGAACAGCCGCATAAATGCCCTTCGCGCTAACATCCGCAGAAGAAATCACAAGATTATTAATCTCCGCACTATCAAGTGATGCAAAGAGTCCGACCTTTGATGTGCCATTAATCCTGAGATTTGATATTGTGTGACCGTTTCCGTTAAATTTGCCGCTGAACGGAATGAGTGTTCCGCCGATCGGTGCAAAAGAGGTGATCACCGACATATCAATATCAGACTCAACAACAAAGCTCGCTTTGTTAAGCTCGGAGATGTTTTCGCTGATATATGCAAGGTCATATGCAGTTGCAACAATATAGTTGCCTGCGCTGTCCTTTTCAAGTCCGTTTGAAACCTTAACGGTTGTGTAAAGACCCGTCTTTTTATTAGTAACTGTTACGGCACATCCCTTTACGGTAACAACACCTGCCGCACGGCTGACTTTGAGGACAACCGAGCCGTTCTCAACCGCAACACTTGCTGAAAGCAGTGACGAATCACAGCTTACGGAGTAATCGGATGAAGCCGAGTCAAGCATAGCCTTGACTGACGGCAAATCTGCGACAAACTTTCCGCCGTTGCCGGTGAAGAAAGCAACCTCGCCGTCATTGAATGACCACTCACTGAACTGAGCCTTGTCAATAAAGCTGTACTTTGCAAAATCAATGGCAGCCTGAGTGCCTTTACTCATATATATATCGGAAACATTCACTTTCTTTGCCGTAATATCGGCGATAAACGAATACTTTCCCGCATCATTTTTGCCCGAAACATAGCAATCGGAGATGCTGACGTTTTCAGCCTTGATCGATCCGATAAAGCCTGCAGCATTTGCTACTTTCTTCGACGAGCCGATGTTTGCACAGGCACCGCTGTTTGTAATAACGGTACCGCTGCCGACAATCGAGCCCGCGAGTGCACCGAAATTCGTTGTGTCTGCGGCAATGACAACATCCGCTTTGACACGGCAGTCGTTGAGCTTGCTCTCACCCGCAATCGTGCTGAACATCACGCCCGAGTTTGCTCCCGAGGCGTTGAATTTCGCACCGCTTGTAACGCTGACGCCGACATTGCTAACCTCAGCGCCGACAGCCCTGCCGAACAGAGACGAAGAAATATCTGTTTTTGCAACGAAATCTACATTTTTAAGTATACCGCAAAGCTCGGTGAACACCGGTGCGGCAACATTGACCGTATGACCGTTACCGTTGAACGTTCCGTTAAACTCAAAAGCGGAGACATTTACTGAAATATCCTTATCAAGCTCAACATGGATTCCGTGTGCATATCGAAGCATATTGAACTCCGAGGAATTTGTGATTGTAAGCGGATCGGAAGAAGTTCCGTTTCCGTTCGCCTTTGCCGAAACAACAAGGATCGGTATATTGAAATTCTGAGTAACCTTGAGATTTCCCGTTCCGACTGATGACGGAAGTGAAATTTCTGCGGCATAGCTAAGTCTGCCGACTGTATCGGCGCTTACGCCCTTAATCGTTGCCGAATTTGAATCGGAGGAAAGGGCAAGTCCGTCTCCCGACTTTGAGAATCCGCTATTAACGGCAATGCTCGCCTTGCCCCAAGACGCCGAAAGATCTGAGGCGTATACCGTTGCCGTTTCGCCGACCTTAACTGTTTTGAAGCGAAGTGAGTCTATATCGTTTACGTCCGCACCGTAATCGGTTACGGAATTTGACCTTGCGCTGACGGCACTCGACCAGTAGCAGTCAACGAGCATATCCTTTGTTGCACCCGATCCGACAATTCCGTTGCCCGATGCCGGACAATTGAGCGCAACAAGCACGTAGTTATTTACAATCCTTGCACTCTTTGCCGCAGTACCTGCGATACCACCGACCGTATCCGTTGATTTACCTCCGGTGACATTACCCGAGGCAAAGCTGTTTGATACAGTACCCGAGGTCGATCCGGCGATGCCGCCGTAAACGGTCTTACCCGAAAGCGATGAATTGATAAACTCGCCGACATTGATTGCAGATGCGCCGGTTATCTTTCCGCTGTTGCTTCCTGCGACAGCGCCGATGATGCCGTTTCCGCTGATTGTGTGTGACGTTGCAGATGCGCCGCCGACATTCGTCTGAGTTCCGACAACCTTAACCTTGCTGACGGTTCCTCTGTTTACCGCAACAACAAGACCTGCGTTCGTAACCTTTTTCATTGTGAGAACAGATTTAACAATTGAGCAGTCGTAAATCGTTCCGTCGTTCTCTGCCGCAAGAATTGAACAGTTTCCCGCATCTGTATTTACGCTCATCACACTGTTTTCAACGGTAAGATTTTTAATTGTTGATCTTGAATTGATATATCCGAACAGAGCAAAGTTTTCACCCTTGCCGAAAGCAACATTCAGTCCCTTGAGCTTGTGTCCGTTACCGTCGAGGACGAAGCAGACATTCTTTGAGGATGCGCTGAGAGTCTTGCTTACAGAAATCAACGAGCCTGCGTAGACCGAATTTGAGGTGAATTTATCTGCACCAATGTCGGAAAGATCAATATCGTTTGTGAGCACAAAATATTTGTTTGCGCTTGTTGTGAGATTAATCTTGTCCTGCATTTTGAGGAGATCGTCAACATCGGAAATTCTGTAAGGATCGGCAACGGTGCCGCTTCCCTTTTCCTCTGTTGTGAGTGTTCCGCCCTCGGTTGCTACCGTTGTTGTCGAAATCGCTCCGCCCTCCTGCGAAACAGTCGTGGATCCTTTTTCAGTGGCGGCAGAGACCGTGGTTGATGTGCCGGATACACTACCATCGTTGACAGCCAACGACGATGCTATTCCGGTTGATGACAGCAACATTGCAACGCTGAGCAACGTCACCGCAACCCTTTCTAATCTCCTTTTAATCATAGTAAAACCTCCACTGTTTCCGATATGCCGACTCCACGATATCCGCATATCGACAGAACATTGTATCTGATTATCTTAACGTATATCAGCCGTTCTTGGCAGCCTTATCCGCCTTGAGCTTTGCTTCCTTTGCCTTTGCTCGCTCTCTCGCAAGGCGCTCCTGCTCCTTAGCTTTTGCTCTTGCTTTCTCACGAGCTATACGTTCTTTTTCTTTTGCCTTTTCTTTAGCCGCACGCTCCTGCTCCCTGATCTTCTCACGGGCAATGCGTTCTTTCTCTTTGGTTTTTTCCTTGGCAATTCGCTGTTTTTCGGCCTCGGCGGCTCTCATCTTTGCGATGCGCTCCTTTTCCTTAGCCTTTGCCTTTTCTCTTGCCGCCTTTTCTTTTTCTTTCGCCTTTTCCTTGGCTATGCGCTGTTTCTCTGCCTCCGCAGCCTTTGCCGCTACCGCTTTTTCCTTTGCTTTTTCACGGGCTATGCGGTCTTTCTCGGCCTGTGCGGCTTTTGCTTCGGCTTCCTTTTGCTTAGCTTTTTCTTTAGCTATGCGATCTTTTTCAGCCCGGGCAGCTTTTACGGCAGCTTCTTTCTGCTTTGCTTTCTCTTTTGCAAGACGTTCTTTTTCTTTAGCCTTTTCCTTGGCAACACGCTGTTTCTCTGCCTCAGCAGCTTTAGCTTTTGCTGCTTTTTCCTTTGCCTTTTCACGGGCTATGCGGTCTTTCTCAGCCTGTGCAGCTTTTGCGGCAGCTTCTTTTTGCCTTGCCTTTTCTTTTGCGAGGCGTTCTTTTTCAGCCTGAGCAGCTCTGGCTCTGGCAATTGCCTCTTTTTCTCTCTTCTTTGCGGCGGCCGCCTTTTCCTTGGCTTTTTGAGCGGCAAGCTCTTTTGCTTTGCGCTCTCTTTCCTTTGCCTTGGCTTTGGCTGCCTTTTCTTTCTCTATCTGAGCGAGCTTTGCGGCTTTCTCCCTTGCTATGCGCATCTCTTCACGCTGCTTTTCTTTTGCAATACGAGCTTCTTCCTGCGCTTTGAGCTTTGCCGCTCTCTCTTTTTCCTTTCTGGCTTTCTCTTTTGCAAGCGCCTTTTCCTTGGCAATTCTTGCTTTCTCTCTTTCCTTTTCTCTCTTGAGTCTCTGCTTCTCTTTTTCTTTCTCTTTTCTTGCACGCTCTTTTTCGCGTGCAATACGACGGCGCTCCATCTCTTTTTCATGAGCGATTTTCGCCTTAATTTTATCTTCAATGGCTTTCTTGCGTGCATTCTCTGAATCAAGAGCACGCTGAATTGCCTCCTGAATCTTCTTCTCGCCCTCAATCTTCTTGCGACTTACGCGTTTAACCTCATCGACAAAAACTCTCTGGATTTCGACTTCTTCCATATCATAGTCCATAACGAGCTCTTCTGCCAATCTCTTGAGAAGTTTCGGCTTAATCTTACGCTTTTTCTGCTTACCGACTGAATCCTCGGAGAGGGTGTTTGCCTTGAGCATCATATAGTTCATTGCGGTCATGCGGTTAAGCTCATTCATATACTCCGCACTGACCATATCGTTTGATTCTTTAACCGTTATCTCATAGCCCAACTCATTGTATGACTGAATAAACTGCCATAATTTAAGGCAAGCTCTGAAATTCGGATTCTTCTGAATCGCATTTGTTCTCATTATCGGAGGTCTTACCGGTACGCAGTTTCTCAGCTCTTTCATAAACGAAGAGTTCGCATACTCGTTTATGATCCTCTTAACTCTTTCGATACGCTGGAACGCTGTTGCGTTTTCTCCCTCGGGGCCTGCTTCGCCATCAATGTCGCTTCCTGCCGACTGAGCGGAAACTTCCAGCTTGTACTGTATCTTTTCGCGTCCACGGTTGAAATCGCTCTCCATTTTGAGCGACGCCATATTATCATCATCAGAGATATTGAAAAGGACGTTATATCTTACATCAATAAATCTTACAAGGTTCTGCATAAGGGTGTAAACAAATCTGTTTTCATAAACCTCATAGCTTTCCTCACGGAAAACGTTGAGAATCTGGTTCGGAGTAACATCGTCGCCCTCAACCTTGGCAATCATATTTGTATGCTGAGCAAGATGGCGGATTGATTCATTTGTGATCTTTCTCGCACGCTCGATCGGAACAATTTCCTCTTCCTGAACGATAAACTTTCTCGGAACACGAATAATATTGTCAAGGGGAATTATGCACGCTTCGATCTCCTCGACCCACTTAAGGTCGATCTTTTTATCAAAATATCTGTTGAACAAGGAATAGCTGTTCGTACCGCTGTTGATAGCAGTATTCATCTCGTCATAAAACTCGTTATCCGCTGTCGCCGACGCAAGATAATCCTTGTATTCAAGATATAATTCAAGATACGATTTGTTCATTCAGTATGTCCCCTTTGACAAAAGTTGTGATAACGGTTTCGGGATTACATAAGTCTCTTAAGGAGCTGGAGATATTCCTTACACTCGTTCATATTTGCTTTACCGAAGTGCTTATTGAGATATGTAACAAGTCCGTCGATTTCGTCACGGATAAACGAAAGGTTCAAGCTCTCAAACTTACGGAAAACCTTCTTTGCAAGAACGAAATCAATACCGTCGATCTCAGTTCCGCCGCATCCGACGTAAGCCGGAACAAACTCTTTAAGCTGCTTAACAATACGGTTACCGAAAGCAAGGCGGAAATGTTCAATAACATAGTCGTCAAGTTCCTCAATCTTCTTGAGGTTTTCGTCTGAAACTTTATATTTGGTCTGGCACTCAAGGAACATGCCCTCAAGGTGCTTATAGCTGAGGTTGAGCTCCTCTGTGTACGGAGCCTCAAAGAACTTACCCTTACTGTTAAGGTCGATCGGAATAGCACGGTCATAAACCTTATCCGAAACGGCGAATGTCGAGTCATCGTTATTGATCGTTCCGATATACCACATATTCTCGGGGAGCTTAAGCTTACCGTCGATAATGTGTTTTGGGTCTGTTGGCCATACGCTCGGAACAAGTGATACAACCCACTCGTCACGTGACGGCATTTCGAGAATTGAAAGAAGCTCTGCAAAGTAATACTCAACACGAGCAATGTTCATCTCATCAAGAACGGTGATGAAAATTTCCTCTTTAAATGTTGCCTCGTACATCTTTTTGAGAACTTCGGTCTCGTTGAAACGTTTTGTAAATTCATTGAAGTAACCGAAAATCTCGGTACGGTCACGCCACGACGGCTGAACCGATGCGATTGTAACCGGGTTTTTGAGGAATTTACCCCAAGCATAAGCAAGCGAAGTTTTACCTGTACCGGAAATACCCTGAAGGATAATAAGTCTTGTTGATGCAAACGCCGAAAGGAAAAGGCGGATGATCTTTATTTCATAGAAAAGACCGAGACGCGAGCAGGCAAAGTTACGGAATCTTTCGCAGATCTCCGGAAGGGTGATCTCATTGTCGAAATCGGGAGCAACATAGTTTTCAATCTCAAGGTCAACCTGAGTACATTTATAGAATCGGCTGTAATCGTCGGCAGTTTTGTCGACCTCACCGTCCTTTTTCTCCTCTGTGCCCTCTTCTTCTCCCTCTTCATACGGACTTTCGCCGGGATTGAGGCCGAGCTGTGAGACCTTCATTGCGAGGATTCTTTCTTTTTCATTATTGAGCTTTATAACCTCACGGTTAAGGTTGCCGACCTCCATAAGGAGCTCTTCCTGATCAACAAGAGTCTTTCTGACTCTTACATACTTTTTAATAAGAACAACGACCAAAATAACTATCGCAGCAAGCACCGCAACAGTTGCGATGACCGCAACGATGGCAAGAAGCCAGTCAACAATTGTGAACTTGCCCGACCAAGCCTTAAAGATTTTTATGTACTGCGGAATGTTAAAAATATTGGCAATTCCCAAGCCGATACCTTTAAAAATACCCCAGACACCTTTTACGAAAAACTGATTTAAAAATTCTGCAAGGAACTTTGTGATTGTCATTTCGGTCACCCTCTGTTTTTATTGTTTTATATTTTTATGAGTTGAATGTTATGTGTCTTCTTTGCTTTCCTTATCGGATTCTTCCTGTTCTTTCTTTTGCTGAGCAAGGTATTCCTCGATAACACGCTGTTTGGATTCCTCATCAATGTTGCCTGCAAGACTCTCAGCCTTTGCGGTCATAAACATTGAAATCAACTTGTAAATCTGCCAGATAAAGAAAAGCGCAAGCGGAATTATAATGCAAATCATAAAGCCTGTTCTGCTCTGTAGGAAGTTAAGTGCGGATCCGAAGTTTGCAATCTTCATTCCGGTCAGCTTTTTGCCGTTATCGTCAATTCCCGAATTAACCTGTTTTGCAATAACCTCGTCGGGAAGAACATTGACCGCATCTTCCATACCTACTGCATCACCCATTGTCACGAACGCATAGACCGAATTGTCTGCCGCACGTTCGATATCTATAATTCTATGGGTGTTGTATCCACGAATTTTTTTGCCGGGCTTGTCGCTCTCAATAACGGTCGAATAAGTAATTACATCGCCGACCTTGAGCGTCTCGGGATCCTTAACCTCCTTGGAGATTATCAGATCGCCCGAGCCGAATCCGGAAGGTTCACCGGAATCCATTGAATCAGACTGGACGGCAAAAGGTGTATATCCCAAGACATTGCCTATTCCCATATCCGAGTTTTTTGAGGTAAACGTCATAACCGTGATAATAATTGCTATTATAATAATTATAATAAGCAATATATCTGAGATGACACCCCAAATACTTTTCCCTTTTTCGTTCATTATGTAACATTCACTCCTGTAATTTTTTACCTAAAAAGGTCATTTGCCGACACACACTGTGTGCAGACAAATCGCCCTTTTAGCCGATGACAGCCAACAAATAAGGTGATATCTTTTTTCAGGGCCACGGGTGACGCCGTTTCCGACGTCACCCTCCCAAAGTGACGGGTTAATTCGGGATCAAAGATCCGTCAATCTTGAAACAAATCAGTCTATTTCAAGAACAAGGT
This sequence comes from uncultured Ruminococcus sp., assembly GCA_900554995.1. GTDB lineage: Bacteria > Bacillota > Clostridia > Oscillospirales > Acutalibacteraceae > CAG-488. The sequence goes on from USJJ01000012.1 coordinate 8,520, forward strand.
TGAAGTTAATGGTCGAACCTGCAACATCGTTTGCACAGTCAACATCATTACCTTCCATCCACATATAAACTCTCATACGAGTGATGCCGGCTGCAACATTGATTTTGGCTGCAGATGCAGTTGTTGCAAGGGTTGCAAAAAGTTTATACGAATTTGAACTTACTATATTGGGATAGTCCGTCCTACAGCTGATTCCAGTGCCGGCGTTTGATATAGGGTTCGTTGTCATTATTCCGCTTGCTCCCAATAACTGAGCTGCAGTAGTATGGTTGCTTGCATCAACTTCATAAACAACCTTTCGAGCATCGGTGTTCGGCGGCAGTACGCTTTTAATTGCAGAAGCCTCTGCATTCTCCTGTACTGTGCCACAGTTAACAAGTGCAATTCTCATTGCGGTCGGAAGCTCCGCGTTTCCTTCGCAACTTACACTTGAAGAACCGAACTTAACCGTTGTCGCACTTTTAACCTTGATAAAAAGATCAAATGCAACAAAGCCACTAAGAGTCTCATCCACAGAATGAATATCCATTGTTCCTTGATCATTTATCGCTCCATCAAACCAATACGGAAGAGCATCTTTAGTATCAAATATTGATGATGACGGTTTAACTGTTGTAGGAACATTATTAATATTTCCGGTATAAGCGTTAAAACGCTTGCCGCCGGCTGTCTCGTCTGTGCCCTTAATGTTATCAACCGTCAGCTTCGTTGTGAAGGCAGATGTGTTAGCAGAAATCTGGATGCCTTCAGGTGATGTGACGTTCAATTCCATGGACTCGACTTCAACTCTTTTTGCCATTGAGAACCATGCATATGTAGCTGATGTCAAAACGATAGCAGATACGATAAGCATTGCAATGGCAGAAATGAAAGCGCGCTTTTTGAATGTCTTTTTCATTATCTTTACCTCCATAAAGATTTCATGCCTTGGCGACCGTTAACGCGCCGCCAAACGCATAATTTATATCCGAATTGTCATAGAATTCCGGATAAGCATAAAGTTTCTTTGAATTTGATTAGAATGGGACAAACTTCCCGTCACGTAAGTTTATACAAAATCATAATCAAATTTCATTGAGAGCTTAATGCTTCCACCGAGAATGTCATTGACGCAATCAGGATCCCAGCCTTCAAGCCACATTACTATCGTATATTTATGATAGTTGCCGGCTTTTGTAAGAACGTTCTTATCCTGCATAACCGTTGAATCGTTTATGAACAGCTTATCGTCCTTATCATACTTATCATTGATATCAAAGACATCACTTGTTCCCCTCTTTGGCTTTGCATAAATCGTTGGGGTACCGCCGTCTCTGATAACCATAACTCTCACTGCCTCGTCCGCATCAAGTTTTACGGACTCAATCTGAAGATTCGCCGTATAGTTGACGTCGACGTCTCCCACGTTCTTAACATAGAAAGTATAGGCAAAGAATTCTTTTCCGTTGGAGCGGTTATGCGAACCGTCCACACTGTCAAGCTCTGTTGCAGACGGAAGCCACGTATATGTACAGTCACCCATATCATTCACGCTTGCTCCGCTGAGAACCGCCTTCATATCGGTAAATTCCTTCGATTCCGAAAGAAGAAGTCCTCTTGTCTGCTCGGACTTGTTTATCATTGCGGTAAAATCACCGGTATCCGTAACGCTTGTCTTGTTTTCGACAATTTCGCGAATACTTGTAACCTCGCTGACGCTGGTTACGGGAACAATCGTGGTTACCTCAATTTCTTTAATAATTTCCTTGATAACTTCGACTTCCTTGATGACTTCCTTAATAACCTCTTTTATCTCCTCGACCTCACGGATACTCGTAACTTCGCTGATGCTGGTTACAACGCTCGGAACCTCACGAATGCTTGTGACTTCGCTGATGCTTGTTACCGGAACAATGCTTGTCACATCAATAAATCTTGTGACGTCATTGTATCTTGTCACATAGCTCGGGACCTCGCTGATTCTTGTTACATCGCTTACCCTCGTTACATCGCTGATTCTTGTAACGTCACTGATTCTCGTGACGTCGCTTACTCTTGTTACATCGCTGATCCTCGTTACATCACTGATTCTCGTGACGTCGCTGATCCTCGTAACATCACTGTATCTTGTAACGTCCACGGGTCTGACGCTTGTAACTTCTCTCTCGACAGTGTTGATAACCGTTTCAATTCTCTCAACACGCTGTTCGATAACTCTCGTTACTTCCTGAATCCTTTGAAGAGTTGTAACTCTTACGCTCGTTACCTCACGGATGCTTGTAATCTCTCTTGCCGTCGAGGTCTGATCTCCGATATCAATATCGGCATCAAGAATCTTGTTGATGTCATCTCTGATTCCTCTGAGCTTTTCTTTAATAAAGCTGATCTGTCCGGGAGTGAGATCAAGAGTGTTGATTGCTGTGCTGACAGCCTGAGTCTCCCTATCCATCTTATCAACAACTTTTTTTAGATCCTCAAAGCTCTTTATATCGTCAACATCGTCGAGCATTGCATTCTTTATCTGCTCGTCGTATTCTCTTCTTTCGTTTATGTATGAAGAGCAACCGAACATTACGGAAAGAAAAATCAGAAGAAGTACAAGGATAATAAGAAGAATCCTGATAATTGCTTCTCTCTTCTTTACTTTCTTGCTCTCTCTTCTGACACCGTATCGGCTCATACGGTCCTGCTCAGGGGCAGTACCGTCGCCGTGAAGCTGTTTTTTTCTGTCTTTCTTAGCCAAGCCGATCACTCCTTAATTGATTTGTTTCTCTTTTATCGCCTCGCCGAAATACGAACCCGTAAATTGGTCGGCTCCCATCTTGTTGAGAAGATCAAACATTTCCTTGGATTCAATTCCGTCGACTCTGACCTGCGCATCAATCTTCTTGCAGAAATCAATAATACCCTGCACGGCATTCTGTACTTTTTCGCTGGTCATAATTCCGTCGAGCAGACTCTTGTGAAGTCCGATATAATCGACATCATAATGAGCAAGGTGTGTCAGCGAGGTATACTCAAGTCCGAAATCATTGATCGAAACCTTGAGACCCATCTCTCTGAAAGCGGTTATGTTTTCCATAACCTGATCCTTGACTGCTTCAAGAATACTTTCGTTTATATCAAAGCAAAATCTGTCGGGTGAAACAGAATGTTTGTCCAATATTTTTTTAACCTGAGTGACGAAATTTTTCTTTGCAAAACTTTTAACGGAAATTTCCACGATAATTGAGTTCAGATCGGCCTCTCTCTCCTCGCAGCGTTTGATCGCCTCGCATGCCTCTTCAATCTCCCAGAGATTAAGCTGAACAATCTGATTGGATTTTTCTGCAATCGGAACAAAGAGCTTCGGGAGCATAACCCCCATAACCTTGTCGTTTATGAGCATTGAGATCTCATAATCTATCGCCATATTCAAATGAATGTCAAAGACCGGTCTGTATCTGAGCTCAAGAGTTCTGAGTCTTTTGCCCGATCCCGTATTCTTTTTGTTTTCAGCCATATGCGACACTCTCCATCATAAAAAATCCGCAAAAATTCCGTCTTGTGGTCGAATTTTAGGACAAATACAACATATTGTATGTTCGTGCAAAAGGGGGCACTTGTCCCATTGACGCACTTTCACATATATATTACTTTAACATATATAAAGAGAATAGTCAATATTTTTTTTATTTAAAAGTACAATAAATCGATTGTTTGTCCATTTTATCTTTAATTTATTTTACTCTGTTTTATTACCGTGTTCATCGCATTCAGAACCGACAGAATTATTTCGTTATCTCTTATAATTCCGTTGCTTTTTTTGCACATATATTCATAAAAATCTTTAGCCTCTTCGCTCATAAGAATATGCTTTTCAATCTCGCCGACAAGCACTTCTTCCGTTCCGTTTTCATAAATTATTTTCACACCGGTGAGCTTTGAAATCGAACCGATCTTCATCGTTCCCTTGTCACCGATGATTTGCGATCCGCACCGATCCTGACCGATTTTTGAATATGTCAGCGTGACTTGTTTGTCAGAGTAGTTGAGAATTGCCGATCCGTAACCGTCCGCCCCTGTGCTTAAAAAACCTGCCGTTGAAATGATTTCTTCCGGCTCGCCGAAGAAATCCACTGCCGGATAAAAACAATAAATTCCGAGATCACGCAAACATCCCGT
>USJJ01000013.1 GCA_900554995.1 uncultured Ruminococcus sp.
ACATCAAAAAATCTTTCCGAATATTTATCGCTGAACTCGGTAAGCCCCGTACCGAGCGACATTGCGGCGGTAATAAGTGTAATGCGCTTATCCTTTTCCGCCATTTTACACATCAGCTTGCCAAACTCATTGCAGAATGTATCTCCCGACGAATGAGGTTCACCCGTGTCAATATCAAAATCCGAAATTCCGTGAAAATGGCTCGGATCCTTTTCTGCATAGTTATAGCCCTTGCCCTTGACGGTGTTGACGTGAAGGAGTACGGGTGCCCCGAGACTTTTCGCTGTTTCCAACGCCTCACACATAAGCCCGATATCATGACCGTCAATCGGTCCCATATAGCGGAATCCCATTTTTTCAAAAATCGTGCTTTCATAAATGAGATTTTTAACTGCGGTTTTGAACCTGAACAGTCCGCTTGCCATACTGTGACCGATCAGCGGAATCCTGTCGAGAAAACGTTCGAGCTTAGCTTTAATACGAACGTATCTTTTCTTTGAACGGATCTTTGTAAGGTACTTTGCAACCGAACCGACATTCTTTGAAATCGACATCTCATTGTCGTTGAGAATAACGATAAGATTTGTCTTTGATCTGCCGGCGTTGTTGAGCGCCTCATACACAAGTCCGCCCGTAAACGAGCCGTCGCCGATCACGGCAACCGTATAATTGTTGTTTTTCTTTATCTTATTCGCCTCGGCAATTCCGAAAGCGGAAGAAACCGACGTTCCGCTGTGTCCGCTGTAAAACGTGTCATGCTCGCTTTCATTCGGATGGCAGAAGCCCGAGATTCCGTCCTTCTGCCTGATTGTATCAAACACATCGTAACGACCCGTCAGGAGCTTGTGGGTATATGCCTGATGCCCGACGTCCCATACGATTTTGTCTTTCGGTGAATTAAACGTCAGGTGAATTGCTATTGTCAACTCCACTGCACCGAGATTTGACGCAAGGTGACCGCCGTTTTTGGAAACGGTTTCAATAAGAACGTCTCTTATCTCCTGCGCAAGCTCGGGATATTCGGAGCTGTCGAGCTTTTTAAGATCCGTCGGCGAATGTATTTTATCGAGATATTTAATTTTCTTATCCAATATATTCACATCCGATTAAACAGTTAATTAGTTCTTTCTCTTTTCCATCTTGTCGGCAAAATCGACGAGAAATCCCGCGTCGCCGTCAAAGCCTTTTAGGGCTTCCTTTGCCTTTTCGGTAAGCTCGGATACAATCTCCTTTGAACGCTCGATTCCGAGAAGAGAAACGTATGTGCATTTTTCGTTTTCGTTATCACTTCCGACAGGCTTGCCGAGGGTTGCTGTATCGCTTGTAACGTCAAGAATATCATCGACAATCTGGAACGAAATACCGATACATCTTGCATATTCCTCCGCCGCCGGGATCATATCCTTTCGTCCTGCAGCTATACAGCCCATAACGCACGCCGCACGGATAAGCTCGCCCGTTTTGAGTGCGTCCGTCTTTTCAATATCGTCAATGCCAACCTTTTTGCCCTCATTCTGAAGATCCATAACCTGACCGCCGACCATTCCTGCCCAGCCTGCCGCCTTTGAAAGAACGGCAACCGAGTCAATTATTCTGTCGGCAGGGAGCTTTGCTTTAACTGCCGTTTCAAACGCAAGGGTCAGAAGTGCGTCTCCCGCAAGAAGTGCGTATTCGTAGCCGAACGCAATGTGGCAGGAGGGCTTGCCTCTGCGGAAATCGTCGTTGTCCATACACGGCAGGTCGTCGTGTATCAGCGAATAGGTATGTATCATTTCAAGAGCGCAGGCAATCGGCAGCGCACTTTCGGCGTCTCCGCCGCAAGCCTCACAGAACGATAGCACAAGCTCCGGTCTTATTCTCTTGCCGCCGTTTTCGACACTGTAACGCATTGCACGGCTGACTACGTCCTCGCCCTCGGGCATATAGCTCTCCAGCGCCTTGTTTATCATATCAATATGGCTCATATAATCATTCCTTTATGGATCAATTTTTCGTTTTTTGAACTGCTTAGTCAGGCAAACAATTGCAATGATAATTATCACAATTATTCCCAAGCACTCTGCAATCAATTTTATCTCGTAATTTGAGCTGTTGTCATAAACAGTGCTTACTCCGCTCTCATCGGTTCTTTCCAATACTGAGTAGGAGGTTTCAAATATATTTAACAGTTTTGATTTATTCTTCATCGTGTATCTGGTATTATTCCTTGTGCGTTCCGCCGAAAAAATTTCATTGTTCCAATATGAACTGTTTTCGGCTGTATCTTTTATTTCTTCGCACAATAATACATCACCGTTATTGTTAATTGTAATTGCCGCATTTTCTCTGACCAAATAAATAACTAAAAAATCATTTTTCCAACCTACGCCAAAGCTTCCGTCTGATTTAAAATTATATCCATATATGAAGCTTCCTTTTTCGTCATACACGGAAATATTCTTTTTCGGCAACGACTCACTTCCTATAGCAACATATCCGTTATCGCTTACATCAAAGCATAACAATGCGTTGTTCCTTGGCTCTTTATTGGTTTGTTCTATTCTGAGATGAGAAATAATATTTTTCTGTTCATCTGAACTCATTTTTTCTGTTGAAAAGCCCAAATTCAAAGCCGAAGCGGAGCAAACCTGCACAGCAAAAAGAATAATAATTATTGTCAAGAATATTGAGTAAATTCTTTTCATTTTCATTCTCCGTTTAATTTTCCTTCCGTGATTTGCTTTTGATTTCTTCTTCTTTTCTGTTACATTTTTTAATTTGAATTATAAAGCCGTAAAAATAATAGCACATAAATATAAATGCAACAGAAATAAAAGCAATATAAAAATTAAGTTTAACTTCCGTCATGCGGTTCATATCCATAAAAAGGGCAAAAATCCAAAGCAGCAAAAAGCCCAATGCAAAGAACATTCTTGTTCTTATAACACTTTTTACATAATCCATTCTCGCACTGCGGATAAACGAAAGCTTTTTCTTATCTTCACCCGTCCTTATAACCGCAAAATTACAAAACCTACTGTCAGCTCTGCTTCCTCTAACCATATTTTTATAACCGTCAAAGTTTTTGGAAACGCTGTACGGGATAAAGCAATCGGTTCTTTTGGGAGTGGTTTTTTCAAATTCAAAAAAGAATAAGCATCTTGCCTTTTTTACTCTATATCCTTTTTCTTCATATTCTTCCAGCTTCTTTTCTAATTCTTCTATTCTCCAAACAGGAAAAGGAATTATTTTTCTCATTTTCATTCTCCGTTTATCGCTCTTGCTTTCATTCATGAGAGCCGAATAGTTCCGGCTAATTTTTCTTGCTGCCTCTTTAGGAGAGGTGGTGCGACGAAGGAGCAACGGAGGGGTTAAAAAATTTCATCAAACTCTTTACAAAACCCCTCAGTCACGAACAAGCCGTGACAGCTCCCATACAGGGGAGCCAATATGGTTTTCTGATGACTTTCAAATCAAGCCGCAAAACCTACTTACCCGTCAGCCCTCCTGCTTCTCGGAAAGCTCGGTGATTTTCAGCTTTGCCTTTTCAAGGCTTGTGTTGCAGAAAGAAGCGAGCTTCGTGCTTTCCTCAAAGAGCTTTATTGATTCGTCAAGCGGCAGACTGCCATCATCGAGCTTTGCAACGATCTCCTCAAGCCTTGCCATCGCCTGTTCATATGTCATTTTTGCTGCCATTTAAAGCACCTCGCAATTTCTTTCTCCGTCGGCGAATCCGACGGCTATTCTGTCGCCCTTTTCAAGTTTTTTCGAGCTTGTGACGACCTCGTTGTCTTTTGTAATTATCGAATAGCCCCTTGCCATAACCTTGAGCGGGCTGAGGGCGTCAAGTCTTGCCGCCGTTGCGGAAAATTTCGCATTTTCCGTGTCGAGCTTTCGCTGTATGCTCAGAAGTGCGCTTGTCAGCAGACTGTCAACGAGCTGCTGCCGTTGCTCAATGATCATAACAGGATTCCTGTATTCAAGTCTTTCTTTTATTATATCAAGTTTGTTTTTCTCATCGTTTATTCGTTGTAAAAGTGTCGCTTCGCACTCATAAACGACCGTTTGAACAAAGGCAATGTCCTCACGTATATCGGGGACTGCCAGTTCTGCCGCCGCAGACGGTGTGGGAGCACGCAAATCGGCGACAAAATCACAGATTGTAAAATCAGTCTCGTGACCGACCGCAGATATGACGGGTATTCGGCTGTTAAAAACCGCCCTTGCGACAATCTCTTCATTGAAAGCCCAGAGATCCTCAAGCGATCCGCCGCCTCGTCCGACGATCAGGACGTCGGCATAGTCACCGGAATTGAACTGTTCGATTGCGTCGACAATCTGCGGAGCCGCCAACGCACCCTGAACCTGAACGGGCGCAAGTATGATTTCCGCCGGCGGATAGCGCCTTGAAATAACATTTCTGATATCCTGAATGACCGCACCCGTTGCCGAGGTGACAACTCCTATCCGTGTCGCTCGGTGCGGAATCGGCTTTTTATAGCACTCATCAAAAAGTCCCTCCTGCGCCAGCCTGTTTTTAAGCTGTTCAAACGCAAGATTCAGTGCGCCCAATCCGTCGGGCTGCATATCGTCAATATAGAGCTGATACTGTCCGTCACGCTCAAAGACCGAGACCCTGCCCCTGACAATAACTCTCATTCCGTTTTCGGGCATAAATTTCAGCCGTCTGTTTGCCGAGGCGAACATAACCGCCTTGACGGCGCAGTTCTCGTCCTTGAGAGTCAGGTAAAAATGACCCGTGCGGTAGTGATTCGTGAAATTCGATATTTCGCCCACAACATAGAGACTTCTCAGAAGCATATCGCCGTCGATTATCGACTTTATATAGGTATTCAGTTGCGTAACGCTCAGTATTGTTGATTTCATTGAGGTGACCTCTTGTGCGCCAGCAATGCAATTCCTGCGGCGTTGTCCGCCGAAAATTCGGGGGTCGCAAAGCCTGCGCCGAGAGTTTTTTCAAACTCTTCACGTATAATTTTATTTGACATAACTCCGCCCGAAAAAATCATCGGAAGATCTCCGTACTTTTCCTTTGCGAAAACTGCGATTTTATAAAGAGCCGTCATTATGTAGTCCAGACAGTAGCGGCAGATGTCCTCGGGCTTTTCGCCTTTTTCATACATCGTCCTGCATTTATTTTCAACGCCCGAAAGACAACAGTTGCCGTCCTTGAGCTTAATATTTATCTTATATTTTTTGTCGCTTTTCTGTGCCAGCTCGTCAACATATTTTCCCGCCGGGAACGGATAGCCGAGCATAACGCCGACCCTGTCAACCGCCTGACCCGCCTTGAGGTCGAGTGAAGAAGCGATCAGCCTTGCATCCAGCTCACCGCTGACGAGCAAAGCCTGCGTTGTGCCGCCCGAAACGTGAAATGCGAAAAATTCCTTTCCGTAGAGCTCACGCCTGTCCGAGGAGAACAGAGCCGCCATAATGTGTCCCTGTTGATGTGAGAATCGGTAAAGCGGCTTGCCCGTTGCCGCCGCTATGGACTCTGCGGCACATACACCGGTCAGAAAGCACGGCATATATGAGCCCTCCACCCTCATCGGCGCATCGGATACGCCTATTGCGGAAATCTCACCGTCAAAGCCGTCGAACAGCTCCTTCATCAGCTCGGGAAGCTGAACCGTATGGTGGAACACGGCATCACTCTGACGGAGTCCAAGCTCCCCTTTTTTAACGGGCAACAGCTTTTTGCGATGAACGACCGTGTCACTGTTACTGTCATAGATTGCACACGACGTTGTATAGTTACTTGTATCAATTCCTAAAAAGTAAGGCATTTCAATCCTCTTTTTCTCTTGGGCAACGCCGCACAATTGAGGCGTGCGGATTGCGCAGTAAGATTTTTCGTCAGGCTGTGCAAAAATTTTGCAGGCTTGCTGACGCAAGTCAAAGAATTTATGTACAGCCTGACGGAAATAGATTCAAGAAAGGCGTGCACCTCAATTGTGCGGCGCTGCCCTTGAAATCGAGCCGAGAATTCCGTTTACAAAGCCCTTGTCCTCGTCCGAGCCGTAGATCTTGCAAATCTCGACAGCTTCATTGATCGAAACACCGACGGGAACCTTGTCAAAATATTTTATCTCGCAGACAGCCATTCTCAGAATAGCAAGACTGACCTTTGAAATTCTCTGCTTGCTCCAGCCCTTGAGATTATTCTCAATGGCGGCATCAATTTCATCAATATTCTCCTCAGCCTTTTTGACAAGATCGACGGTCATTTTATCCTTTGTTATGACCTCCGTCTCAATCGCAATATCTAAAATTTCGTCGATGGAAAGCTCGGTATTAAATGACTTTTCAAAAAGTATGATAAAAGCCTGCTCTCTTGATTTACGCTTGTTCGCAGAAGGTGAACCCATTGTTACGACCAATCCTTTCAATAAAAAATCCCTCTGTGTTATATACACAGAGGGTCAGTACGTCTATATTTCTCTTGGCAAGGTGCACTGAATTGTATATATACACTATTCACTGCATATTATATCACGTTTTTTTAAAATCTCAACTGTTTTTTGAATTATTATTTAAGAAAATGCCGATTACAGCGTTCCGTTTTCAAATTCACGCTTGAACCACACGTCCTTGACCTCAAATTCACGTGAATTGAGGTATGAAAGTATGCCTGCGCTCTCGTCAAACATAAACACCAGCTTATAGGAATAGAGGCACTGCTTACGGTAGCCGAACTCCTTGTTGAGCCTGTTCGTGCCGTATTTTCCGTCGCCGAGCAAAGGGTGACCGATCGAAGCGAAATGTGCCCTTATCTGATGAGTTCTGCCCGTCATAAGCTCGACCTCGACAAGGCTCAACTGCTTATCGTAATCTCTGCCGAGAACTTTATATTTTGTGCGAATTTCCTTTGCTCCGTCGCAGGGCTGTTTAAGAATTTTAACGGTGTTTTTTTTCTCATCCTTTAAGAGATAGCCCTCCAAAAGTCCGCTGTCACGCTCCATAATTCCGTGGCAGACACAGAGATAGAATTTCTTCAGATGCGTTCTCTCTTTCATCTGAGCATTCATAATTCTCAGACTTTCGGCATTCTTGGCGGCGATAACAATTCCGCCCGTGTTTCTGTCAATTCTGTTGACAAGCGCAGGGGTAAAGGAATTTTCCTCGTCCGGCTTGTACTCCCCTTTTTCATAGAGGTATTTTTTTATCCTCGTGATAAGGGTATCGACATACTCCCTGTCATCGGGATGGCAAAGCAGACCTGCCTTTTTGTCAAGGAGCATGATGTTTTCGTCCTCATAGAGAATGTCCAGCTTGCTCGGTGCGCCCGTGAAATCGTAACGGGTTTCGGGCTTGACGAAAAACTCATCGTTGATATACATATCAACCTTATCGCCCACCTGCAAGACCGTTGATATTTCGGCACGTTTGTTATTAACCTTTATCCGTTTTTTTCTTATATATTTATACATAAGCGACTGCGGAAGATTCGGTACGCCTTTTCTTATAAACTTGTCGAGCCTTTGACCTGCGTCATTGGCTTTTATGTCAAAACTTTTCATACTTAATTTTTAAACGAGTGTATCGGCGCAGGAATTCTGCCGCCTCTGTTAATGAAATCCGAGCAATCGGCACTGTTAACGGGCATTATCGGAGCATAACCGAGCAAACCGCCGAATTCGACGGTATCTCCCACATCCTTACCGATTACGGGAATCAGCCTGACTGCCGTGGTTTTCTGATTTATCATTCCTATTGCCATTTCGTCGGCGATTATGCCCGAGATTGTCGAAGCCTTTGTGTTACCGGGAATCGCAATCATATCAAGTCCGACGGAACAGACGCAGGTCATTGCCTCAAGTTTTTCAAGAGTCAGCATTCCTGCATTGACCGAGTCTATCATTCCCTGATCCTCGGACACGGGAATAAATGCGCCCGAAAGACCGCCGACATATGACGAAGCCATTATACCGCCTTTTTTGACCTGGTCATTGAGCAGCGCAAGAGCCGCCGTTGTACCCGGAGCGCCGACATATTCAAGACCCATCTCCTCCAAAATCTCCGCAACGCTGTCGCCGACTGCAGGAGTCGGAGCAAGAGAGAGGTCAATTATTCCGAACGGAACGCCAAGTCTTTGCGAAGCCTCACGTGCTACAAGCTGAGCGACTCTCGTAACCTTGAAAGCGGTTTTCTTGATCGTTTCACAGAGAGTACCGAAGTCGCTGCCCTTTACCTCGCTTATGGCACGCTTGACAACTCCCGGTCCGCTGACGCCTACATTGATTATAGTGTCCGCCTCGGTCACGCCGTGAAATGCGCCCGCCATAAACGGGTTGTCGTCCGGAGCGTTGCAGAACACGACTAACTTCGCACAGCCGATTGAGCCGTTATCACCCGTAAGCTCCGCCGTTTTAACAATTGTCTCACCGAGGAGCTTCACTGCGTCCATATCAATGCCTGTCTTTGTCGACCCGACATTTACGGAGCTGCAAACCCTTTCGGTCGAGGCAAGAGCTTTGGGAATTGACTCGATAAGAAGTCTTTCGGCAGGCGTCATACCCTTGGAAACAAGAGCGGAAAATCCGCCGATAAAGTTAACGTTTATCTCGTGCGCCGCACGGTCAAGAGTCTTTGCAATCTTGACAAAGTCGGATACAGTCTTACAGCAGGCTGAGCCGACAAGAGAGATCGGAGTTACGGAAACACGCTTGTTGACAATCGGAATTCCGAACTCAAGTGCAATTTCATCACCCGTCTCAACAAGTTTGCCCGCCTTTTCGGTTATTTTTTTATAAATACTTTCACAGGTTGCATCAACCTCGGACGATATGCAGTCGAGCAGGCTTATGCCCATCGTGATGGTGCGCACGTCGAGATTGTTTTCTTCAATCATTTTGTTCGTTTCACGAACTTCAAAGGAATTAATCATGGTCAGACCTCAGATTCTGTGCATTACGTTGAAAATATCCTCGTGCTGCATCTTGATTTTAACGCCCAGTTCTTCGCTTATTTTATTCATCTCATCGCAGAGAACTGCGAAATCCTTTTTCGCATTCTGAGCGTCGACTATCATTATCATATTGAAAAATCCCTGAACAATCGACTGATTGATATCAAGAACGTTTATATCATTCTCGGCAAGGTAGGTACATACTCTTGCGATTATGCCTACCCTGTCCTTACCTATAACCGTAATTATTGTTCTGTTCATTCCTCGTCCTCCGAATCGTCGCTGATCTGTGAAAGTATCTCCTTGAGATTCAGCTTTTGTGTGTTAAGAATTTCATCCGCCCTGTTGAGGGTTTCGGTGGGATCCTGCTTTTTCTGTTCGTATTCGTCCGGAACATCGAGCAGCTTCTCCGCATCCTCAACCGTCGCATCTTCTCCGAGATCCTGAGCCATAAGAGCGTCAATACCCATCGGCTCATCGGTTGCTTCGTCAGCAACGCTCTCTTTGATTTCTGCGCCGTATACCTTTGCAAATCTCTTCTTTTTTACAATATGAAGAACAACCAAAGCGGCAATAAATATAATGAGTGTGCCTGCCGAAACAATTGCGCCGATCATAAGTCCCTTCGGCTTGTAGGTCATTTCCACCGTATGAGTTCCGGGGGCGGCGTCGATTCCGATAAGTGCGTCGCCGAGAGCCACAGGTTCAACCTTTTCGCCGTCAACGGTGATCTCCCAGCCCTCATCATAGTTGATCGAGGTGTAGATAAGCTCCGTTGCGCCGACCTTGACCGTTCCCTTGATGTGGGTATCGGTAAACTCGGTGATATCCATTGTCAAGGCTGAGATCTTGTTATATCCCGCCTCAAAGTTGTTCATATTCAGACCGACCGCATAAATATCGGCATAGCCGGAATCCTTATTAGCCGGGATCGTAACCTCGACGGTCATCATCTCGCCCTTTTCAAAATATCCGCAGTCAAGGATGTATGGATCGTCGGGATCCTGAGTTTTTGAAAGTCCGTTGGTACCGTAAACGTCAATACTTTCCGCAGTTGTGCAGTCCGCATAGAGGTAAACGTTCTGTGACTCGGGAATCTCATACTTAAGAATTATTGTGCCGCTCTCGTCCGAAATCTCCTTGTGATACGTGAAGTTCTCGGAAACAAGATCATCGTCATTCCTTATGTTTTCCGTCTTGCTGCTTGCCGCAGGAATTTTGTCAAAGACATTGCCGACATCGGTTGCCCGTGTCCAATAATCATTCTGAATCTCAAACGGATTTGAACCCGTTGTGATCCACTTTTCAACCTCCTCGCTTACACAGTACGCAAGCGGAAGATAATAGTTGTTCTTGTATGCGACGAACTTATCATTCTCCGCAATTTTCGTGTAGAGCCGATCGTTCATCAGCGAATTATCGTTGTTGACAATATATTTCAGCGACATCATTGCATTGTATACGGGAGTCTGCGGAGCGTAGATGTAGCTGTTGATATAGTTGCTGTTAAGTCCGAGATTGTGCTGAAGATTTGCAGACTTTTCATAAGCCATTGACGAGAACACGGAAACGCCGTTGTAATTGAACCACGATGCGTCCATCAAAGTGTTGATATTTGTAAGCTCCATTCTGTACTTATCCGTACCCTCAACGGTGTCGAGCTTTTCTTTGAGCTCTCTGAACTCCGTATAGCCGTTGACAAAATTCGGCTTCTGCTGGCTGATAACGAAATGGTTCGTATCGCACACGGCAACCTCCGCAAATACGCAGCACATCAGAAGAAGCGAGACTGCGGACTGCGCAATACTTTTCTTTTTCATAAGTCCGAGCACAACGGTGTAAACAACCGCAAACGCAATGCTCAGATAAATTGTTTCTTCCGTTGCATTTTTCATTCCGAGCTTCTGGACAAGGACGGCAAAAATAACCGTTGCAACGCCAGAGCCGAGGAGTGCCTTTGTTGAAAATGACCTGATATTGACAAGCGCTTTGTAAGCAATCGTCAGAAGCAGGAACGAGTAAATGAATGAGAATCTGAACGGAAGGTCGTTCGGGAAATGGAATGCGTGAATGACATAGTTCGCATAATTTAAGTTGAAACCGATAAAGAACACGGCAAGCAGAATGATGTTTGCCGCACGCTCACGTGCCTTGATTTTGTCGCAGAAAATATAGAGAGGAACAAGCATAACGGTGATAACTCCGCAGTAAACGTTCGGAAGAACCGTTTCACCGCTGCTTCTGATTGTCGGCTCAAGCGAAGAAAGATGATTCGCAAGGAAATCAAAAATATTGTTATAAAACTGGTAGTCACTCGGGAATGTTCCCGAGGTTGCCGAGCACGCCTTGAGACAGAAATATGTCGGAACAAGAGCCACTGCGGCAAGTCCGACCGCAACAAATGAGCCGAGAGCAAAGAGCAGACCCGATTCGACAAAGCGACTGTAAAGAACATTATCAATCTTTCTGTCGTATATTTCGCCGTTTTCGTCCTCATAGATCGGCTTTGTCGGCAGGACCTCCTTGATCGAATAATGTGAGAAGAAATAAGCAAGGAAATACAGCACCGATAAGATGCAGATCATATATGACATATAGTAATTCGCAAAGAATGAAACCGCCAGCGTAACAATGTAAAATGTCGCTTTCTGCTTATTGATTATTCTTTCGATTCCGAGAACGACCAGCGGGAGCAGATACATAGCGTCGATCCACATTATGTTCCAATAATATGCGATGAAGAATCCGCAGAAAGCATAGAGAATGCCGAAAGCGGAGATCGTGAAATCGTTCTTACCTGTTGACTTTTTAAGATAAAATGCCATTGATGCGGCAGCAAGGGCATTCTTGAGAAAAACCATTGAACCGATCGCCTCGGGAATATTCTCGTGACCGAAAAGGAGAGTCAGAATAATACCGACGGGGCTTGAAAGGTAGTTGTAGAAATTGCCGATAAATGATCCGCCGCCGCCCGTGTTCCAGGAATAGAGCATACTCTCAAGATGCGTTATCCTGTCGTGAAGCTCCGCAAAGAGAGGACCGTACTGATGATAGAGATCCATTCTCAGAACAGTTTTGTTTCCGAACGGAATTATCTCAAAGCAGTAGTACACCAGCAGCATAAGCACCGCACTGCAAATGAACGCAAGAATGACATAAATATTTCTGTCAAGAAATCTTGCGAGCTTTGAATCGGGATGTTTCTTTAACAAATTCTTTTTCAAAAAGCTCATTCCTCTCTTTTATGTAAAAGTTGATTTCAAAACTCAATTACATATATATTATCACACAACATTTAATCTTTCAATAAGACTGTTCGAAAATTCACATTATTTTAAAACTTCCCTGTTCTATTTCGGGACAAGAGGTCATAAGAAATTATTGGTGGTGCATATGAGGAGAAGCAAAAAAGAAAATTACAATTTTCTTCTCAGATATCTTCCGTCCGTTTTCACCTCTCTCCCCGACGGCGACATTTCGGAGCTTTGCGAAATCCGGCTGCGTGCGGGACGTGCGGCGGTTCTTATTTTCAACGGAAGAACAGGCTTTCTGACCGAATCGGGCAGACTGACTTTTTTCTATTCCGAGGGATTGTTCTCCGTGTCCGAGGCGGAGCTTGAGGATATTTTTATAAAGATGTGCGGTTACTCGGTTCACAGCCTGACCGACAACATTTCCGAC
>USJJ01000014.1 GCA_900554995.1 uncultured Ruminococcus sp.
TTGACTCTCTCGGCGACGAGTTCCTCAACGCTGTAAAGGACGGCGACAAGATCACCGTTAAAGAGGACGGAACAGTTATTGTTGAATAATTAATAATTTTCGGAACCGTCGGCAGAGCTTTTCTGCCACGGTTCTTTTTTTCGGAGGGCTGATATGGCAAATATCAGAATAGACAACGTATCCGGAGATATGTTGAATGTTCGGCTTGGCGGGAACGAATATTCACTTCCCGAGGATGAAAGCCTGACAATACAAAACGCCCAAAAGGGACGGCAAAAGCTCACCGTATCCAAGTCAAGGCGTATCGGCAGGAATGACGAACATTCCGAAAGTGAGGCGCCGAAGCTGCCGTCGGATGATGAAAGTCAGTATATTTTACTCGACAGTGAATTTGAGATTGAAACAAATTCGTCTAAAGCGGTTTTGACAGTCAAGAACAAGCCGACGCTTGTTGAAAAGGTCGGAGTTGACGCACTTTTTTCTGGCTGTGATATTGAGATAAGCGGAGGAAAAATGATCGGTTCAAGGTATAGCTTTGCAGGGCAGGGCGAAAAGAAAAAATTTATGAAGAAGCAACTGAAAAACGCCTTCTTCCCGATCGGAATCGGCATCGTGATTTTCACGGTTCTGGTTATTATCGCACTGGCGGCGAACATCTCTGGCAATCCCATAACCCTCGGCGGCAGGAAATTTACCTACCCGTGGACATTCGGGCTTGCAGGGATTGACCTTGTATTCATAGGCTATTTTTCATTTATGCTGAGAAACATTCTGACCGCCGCAAAAAAATATAAAATCTGAGGAGTTGCTGCACATTTCGGCGGCAGCTCCTTTAAAAAATTGCAAAACTTTTTGTAAAAAAAGAGAAATTCGGTTTAATTGTATTTTTTAGCGGATTTCAAGTATACATCCGCAGCCTTATGTGTTATAATGAAAAAAGATTCCGAAAAGGAGAGTCAAGATGAAAAAACGTTTGATTTCAATTCTTATGATCGTAGTTTTGCTGACGGTCAGCTTTTCTCTGCCCTCTTTTGCGGCTACGGCAATGAAACTGACGGGCGCTACGTATCCGACGGTGCTCAAAAAGGGTGCTCCTTTTGTTGCAAGAGGAATCATCACCTCTGACTGCGATATTCTCGAGGTCGTTATCGGAGTTTACAATTCGAGCGGCAGAGCAGAATTTGAATATATCGGACTTCCCGGCGAGAAAAGCTATGATATAAATAATGTCGACTATCTTCTGTCGTTTTCAAAGCTACCGACAGGAACGTTTACATATAAGATCGTTGCGACGGACGAAAAAAGCTCAAAGGTTGTTCTGCTGAACAGGAGCTTTGCCGTCAACACCACCGGCAAGGTGAGCACGATAAAGCTCACCGACGGAACCTACCCCGCCGATTTTACTCAAGGCGAGGGTTACAGCGTTAAGGGGGTTATCTCGTCGAACTACAACATAACAAAGGTTGTTATCGGCGCATACAACACAAACGGAACGGTCGGATTTGAATTTTCCGACACACCGTACACGAAGAGCTTTGACATCCGTGATGTTGATTACAGTCTCCCGTTCTCCAAGCTGAAAGCGGGAACCTATACATACAAGATTGTGGCGAGCGACACAAATTCGTCGAATGTTGTGCTGATGCAAAAGACGTTTAACGTTACAACGTCTGGCACCTCGGCAAGCAGCCTTAAACTGAACAATGCAACTTACCCCTCAAACGTCAATTACGGAGAAGGATATTCTGTAAAGGGCACCGTGACGTCGGACTGCAATATAACAAAGGTTGTTATCGGCGCATACACATCAAGCGGCGCAAAGGGCTTTGAATATGTCGGATATCCGAACTCAAAGAGCTTTGATATCAGCGACGTTGACTACTATCTTACCTTTTCAAAGCTAAGCGTCGGAACATATACATATAAAATAATGGCAAGCGATTCACGTCAGTCAAATGTTGTATTGGCAGAGAAGACGTTCCGTGTTATTTCGGGCGGAAGTTCGACCGGCGACCTGAACGAGGTCAACTGGGATGTTATTGATATCTCATATTGGAACAGAAATGCCATCGACTCGTGGTCTGATATGGCAAGCGAGCTTGATGCAATTATTCTCAGGCTCGGATTCGCTTACACGGCAAGTAAAAAGATGGAAGAGGACGACAGCTTTGCGGACTATTACGCCGCCGCAAAGAGGAACCGCATTCCCGTCGGAATCTACTATTTCGGTGCGGCAACTACGGTAAGCGAGGCGGAGAAGGAAGCTGATTTTGTCCTTGATCTTTTGGATAAATACGATTGCAAGCTGGAGATGCCCGTTTATTACGATCTTGAAACAGAGGATCAGGTTGATTTGACACAGGAGGAATGTACTGCGGTTGCACGTACTTTCTGTGACAAGGTCAGCGCGGCGGGATATTATGTCGGGATTTACTGCAACAAATATTTTGCAAGAGATGAGCTTCACGCTTCACAGCTCAGCGATTTCGATTTCTGGATTGCCGAATATAATTCAAGCTGCACATACAGCGGCGAATACGGGATGTGGCAATACACCGAGTCGGGAAGAATCTCAGGGCTCAACGGAGTGTGCGACAAAAACTATTGCTATTATGACTACCCGACTTATATCAAGGCAAACGGCTTAAACGGTTTTTCAAAGCCTCAGCCTGCTGTAAATCCGCAGTTCGGTTTTAAGACGGGAGCGAACCTCACCGTTAATCAGAACAGCAAGACGGTTGTTTTAAAAAAATCTCCGGGACTCACGCAAAGTCAGTTTATTTCAAAATACGTTTCATACAAGGACGTGAACGTCGGTATGTCGGCACTCGTCGGCGGAAAGGTTGCGACAGGATCAAAAATCTCCGCCACGGGCAACGGAAAGAGCTTCGGACCGTACACAATTTGCTTGCTCGGCGACACAAGCTCGGATTCAAAGATCAATTCAAACGATGCGCTTTTGATTCTCCAACATTCGGTCGGTTCGAAAAAGCTTTCGGGATATCCGCTGATAAGCGCAGACTGGAACGGCGACGGCAAGGTCAACTCGCTTGACGCCCTTGAGGTCTTGAAATTCTCGGTATCACAATAAAATGAGGACGGTATTATTATGAAAATTGGAATTGTCACTGACGCACATTACTGTGACCTTGAGCTGCTCGGCGGCGACAGAAAGCCACGTTACGCTTTTTCGGCAGTCAAGGCGGCTTTTGAGGAATTTAAGAAACAGGGTGTGCAGGTCGTTGCCAGTCTCGGCGATATGGCGCATTATAACGACGGCAAGGACGAGAGCATAAAGCATCTCAGGGAGATTTCCGAGATGATGAACTCCTACGGAATCCCGATCTATCACTGTATGGGAAATCACGACAATGAGATTGTCAACGGTAAGGAATATGCCGAGATTTCGGGATTCAACGTTGCGCCCGCCGTTTTTGAGGACGACGAGGTCAGACTGATTTTTGTTGACGCTTCATATTGGCCGAGCGGAAAACCTTACGAGGCGCCGAACGTCGACTGGACGCAGAGCCTTGTGCCGGAGCACGAGCTTGATTGGCTGAAAAAACAGCTCAACACCGAAAAAAGGACGGTTGTTTTCACCCATCAGAACATTGATAAAAACATCAACGAGGATCACATAATCTCAAATGCGGACGAGATTAACGGCATCCTTGCGGACTATGGCGTTTCGCACGTTTTTCAAGGTCACTATCATTACGGAGCGGAGAACGTTATAAACGGAATCCCATACACTACGCTGAGGGCAATGTGCTTGGATGAATCGAAAAATTATTTGATTGCAGAGGTTTAATATGTCAATTGAGGAACTTGTCGGATTAATGTTTGAGATGGTCGGAACTGTTGCTTTTGCAATATCGGGAGCAATGGTTGCCATCAAAAAAAGGGTAGATGTTTTCGGAGTTGTTGTGCTCAGTGCAATGACGGCGCTCGGCGGAGGAATCGTGCGTGACATTCTTATCGGTCACCTGCCTCCCACAATGTTTTCCGATTATCGATACGTTATGGTTGCGGTTATCACATCGGTTATTGTATTTATAATCGCTTATATTTTCCGTGAATCGTATCAGAAGAGCGAAAAAACGGTTGATGCGATCAACAATATTTTTGATGCTCTCGGTCTCGGAGTTTTCACGGTTATGGGCGCAAAGGTGGCGATTGAATCGGGATTCACGGTCAATGGAATTTTGGTCGTTTGTCTCGCCGTTGTTACAGGAGTCGGAGGCGGTCTTATCCGTGACGTTATGCTGATGGAAATTCCGTTTGTGCTCAAGAAAAGAATATATGCCGTCGCTTCAATTCTCGGCGGAACGGCGTATCACCTGATGTATATTCACGGCGTAAATGTCAGAATATCTTCTGTTATCGCCGTTATTGTTGTGTTCGTCGTGAGAATCCTCGCAACAATTTTTAAGCTGGATCTTCCAAAGGTCAAGTTCCCGAAGGAGCAGAAATAAATTTACAGGGCTGTCGCATTTGTGTGCAAACAGCCCTGTTTTTTTATAATGTTCGTAATCCCTTGGGATAGTGATTTTTTGCGGTTCCCGCGACCGCTTTTGAGCCGCCGATCGGACAGCCGTCGATCATCATTGCGCACCATCCCTTGTCAAATTCGCACGGCACCGTTTCGCCGTGGATATATTTTTTCGCCGTGTCAAGATCAAGTTCGACTTTTTGTCTGAATAAATTTCCCATTGCGGAAAAAAACTGATGATGCGGTTTGATATAATTTTTTTGCAGACTGCCTATCGTCACGCCGCAGGAAAATGCACCGATAGGGACAGGAAAATCGGAATCAAAATAAACGAAGTTGTCCTTATATTTTTTAACCGCTTTTTTGTTGTAATCGGTGAGCGTTTCTTCGAGAAAATCAAAAATAATTTTCTGTTCATTTTTCGGAATTTCACAAAGCGCCGACTGCGGCATTTTCTCGAAACCGATTCCGTTGGTTTTTTTCATCAGCGCAAGAAACTGCCCCTCACCCTTTGCAATATGCGGATAAAATCTTCTGCATCGTGAAATATTTTCCGTTTTACAGCTGTCAAAAATTATTCCGTCTGAGGTTGCGTTTATAACCTTTTCGTTGACGCCTATCAGCTCAAAATTTTCATTTCCCGTGAGAAACCAATCAACATTTTTTTCGTTTTCTTCAAGGGAAAATGTACAGGTCGAATAGAGAAGATATCCACCGGGTTTGACGGTGCTTTTTATTTCATCAAGGATATCGCGCTGCCTTTTTGCACAATGCAGAACGTTTTCAACGCTCCATTCTTTCCGAGCGTTTTCATCCTTGCGGAACATTCCCTCGCCCGAACACGGGGCGTCGACAATTACAAGATCAAACGCTTCGCCATAGAGCGAGGCGATTTTTTTTGCGTCGGCACAGGTTGTGATCACATTCCTGAAACCCATTCTCTCAATGTTGCCTGTCAGCGCCTTACAGCGGGACGGAACAATTTCATTAGAGACAAGGATTCCGTCTTTATTTTTTGCAGCCGCCTGAGTTGACTTTCCTCCGGGGGAAGCGCAGAGGTCAAGAATGTTCCAGTCGCTTTGTATCTCAATTGCTGCAACGGGAGCCATCGCCGACGGTTCCTGAATGTAAATCATTCCTGCATGATGATACGGATGATTTCCGATCCCGTCGCAGGAAAAATAAAAACTGTTCTCTGCATACGGAATTTTTTCACCGCCGAAAGGATTAATTCTTTCAAATTTTTCTTCGCTTATTTTATTTGTATTTACTCGAAAAGAACGCACGGGATTTTCGGAATATGATGCTTCAAATTTTTCGTATTCTTCACCGAGTAAAATTTTCATTCTGTTTTTAAAATCAATCGGTAACATAAAAATTTTCCTTATAAATTCGCTTCAATGTTGAACATACAAATTGAGAGAGCAGCAATTGCGGCAGTCTCGGTTCTGAGGATCCTTTTGCCGAGCGACACGATTTCACCGCCGTGTTCTTTCGCTTTTTCAATTTCTTTTTCCTCGTATCCGCCCTCTGGTCCGATGAAGATTCCCGCATTCATTCCGTCCTTCAGCTCGTCAATTTTGTTGCGCAAAATCTTAACGCTGTCGGCGCACTCATACGGGACAAGGAGCATATCGAGGGCTTCGGAATATTTCAGTGCTTCGCCGAAGGTCATTACGTTTTTAACCTCGGGGACCACTGTCCTGCCCGACTGCTTTGCTGCGCTTTCGGCAATCGACTGCCATCTCGCTATCTTATTTTTTTTCTTTTTTTCATCGAGCCTGACGACGCATCTTGCCATTTCGACGGGAACGATTTCCGCCGCACCGAGCTCAACGGCTTTTTGAATTATCAGCTCCATTTTATCCGCTTTCGGAAGTCCCTGAAAAAGGACGAGCCGAACAGGCAGCTCCGTATTCTCGAGCTGTCCCTTTTCAATGTCGGCGATAACACAGTCACCCGAAAATTCACGGATCGAACAGCAGTAGCTTGCGCCGTTGCCGTCATTTGCAACGAATTTTTCACCGGGCTTCATTCGCAGAACATTTTTTATATGATTGAAGTCGCCTCCCGTGACAACAACCTGCTTTTCCGAAATATCTTCCGCAGGTACAAAAAAGTGGTACATAATTTTTCTCCCAGATTATTCAAAATAAACTTTCCAAAATTCGGAATATGCTTTGTCGCCGTAGATTTTAAAAATTATGTCGTCGGCAAACCTGATGATTTTTGTCAGCACCTCTGCCCATTCCGGCAACTCGGCAAGCTGTTTCTGAGTGAGGAGCTTTGCGTTTTCTTCGCTTAGATTTCCATATTTTACGCAGAAATCATTAACTCTCTTCGTCGTCTCTTTGCAGAACTCTGCGTCGGCTACCGTCGCTCTCATCACACGCTCGCAATCGTACATTATCGCCCTGCACTCGTCCGCCGTCTCCTGCGTCCAGTCGAGCTTGCCTGCCGTGTAATCGGCGTAGAGATTTTTCATATCCCCGTATCTCCAGCGGCGGATAAACCAGTTATCGGAATTACTGTTGAACTGCGGATATTTTTCAGGCTTTGAATTGACATTTTCAACATCGTGGGAATACATCAGCGCAACCGCCAGATTAATAACGGGAGAATTGTTTGCCGCATCCTCGTGGTGCATATTGTAAAAATACCAAGTATTATCGGGAAGTACACCCGTCGAGGCGTCGATCTCTCCATCAGGAGAAAGTCTGTCGCCGTTACTGAGCTTTTCGCCCGGAAGAGCCGCTGTTGCACCAAGCGTTGTAGATTCAACATTAATAACTCCGTCACTGTTGACCTTTGAAGAGTTTCCCATCACACGGAAGAAATTATACCGTGCGTCGCCGGTGTGAAGTCCGTAGCCTGCGATTATATTAATTTTAATTCCGTTTGCAGCCATCTTTTTTATGTTGCTTTCAAGGTTGAGCTGTGCGTGATAAAAAGCGTCGGTCTTTGCTCTGACGGGTGAGTGAGCCTCGTCGCCGAGATATTTTTTCGCAAGCTCGGGATAGGACTCCCGATTGACCATCGCCCAGATCTGCGGCGTGTTTACAAGCAGGTTATTTAACAGATTATCATAAATTTTTGTCAGCATTGCAGCGTTGACGTCTGCCGGGAGCGCACGGAGCAGGAAATTAACCGTATGACCGATCAGCTCTCCGTACTCGGTGAACTCGGAGACAATCATCGGGATTCCCTCGTTATACCAGAACTCTGCCGAAACATCAAAGTCACGGTTCATCATATCCGTAACAGCCTGCGTGCCGTTGAGTACGGGCACAACATTGACAATAGTATTGACCTTTTTCGTGTTTGTGAACTGTTCACAGAAAGCGGTGAATACCGTGCCGCCGAGACTGATCGGCAGAAGATTTACTTTTTTTGCACCCGTCTTTTCAAGGACAAAGTCTATGTATTTGTCAAGCCTTTGTGCCGATGTCATTGGATCGCTGAAAAGTGAAAACGAGAAAAAGAAAAGATTTTCCTCACCGATTATGTCGGAAACCGCTCTGAGCGGAAGAATTTTATAAAGATATGCGCACTGGTACTGCATATAATTCTGTGTGTCTGCATCGTCGGGTGTTGCGAAGTCCGCAAATGAACCGTTGAACTCCAAAAGCCCGATTTTGTTATTTGCAAAGCTGCCGTCGGGCAGGGTTTTCTGTACTGAGAAAGCAACATCGGCAACTTTGCCAACCGCATCGACAATTCCGCAGTCTTTCTGAGCGATAATTGATTTAACGAGCGGAGCAATCAGGTAGCGAGCAACCGCCTTTAAAATTTCGGGAACATCGAAAATCATTGTGCCGCTCTGAAGATCGTTGCCGAAAGCGTCTTTTTTTATCGGCGGACGTGACGGATCCTCGGCAGACGAGCTGTCGTAATTCTCGTCGACAACATATGTTATCGAATGTGAAATTCCGGGCACAACAACCAACGGATAATAATTTCCGCTTTCGTCAACATTGTCGTAAACAACGGACATATCTTCAAGCGTATAAGGGTAGTTATCCGAAGCGGGCGTGCCCGAGGATTTTGTCACAGCGCCGCCCATCGGCAAAATTGCCATTATAACCGACATAATCAAGGAAAAGATTTTCGCAACAAGGTTCATTGCCTTATCCTCCCGATAAAAAGCAAAATAATTGTAAATCAATTATAACAAAATATAAATTCTTTTTCAAGGACATTGATTTATTTCCGAAAAAATGCTAATATAAGTTATCAAAATTTTCGGAGGTTTAAATTATGGAAATCACGGCGGCAGCCGCATGGCTCAACTCAACTTTTGCCGATTTCGATTTTGCAATTTTTGATTTCTTTCACAAATTGCACGACTCGGCGGCAGGCGGATTCCTCGATGTATTTTTCAATGCTGTAACAAAACTTGGCCACGACGGAATCGCACTCATTATCATTTCACTCATTCTTATGCTTTTCAAAAAGACAAGAAAAGCGGGCTCGGCAATGCTTGCAGGTATCATCGTCGGTGCTGTTTTCACAAACTTGACGATTAAGCCACTCGTTTCCCGTCCGAGACCGTACACCTTTACTGACAGCCCTGTTTATCAGTGGTGGCTGAATGCAGGAGCGCAGGTTGAAAGCGACAGATCGTTCCCCTCGGGTCACACGACCTCGGCAATGGCGATGGTTACGGGTCTTTTCTGCGTGACAAACAAGAAAGTAAGCTGGCTTGCATTCTTCTTTGCAATATTTATGGGAATGTCCAGAATTTACCTTTGTGTTCACTATCCGACCGACGTTATCGGCGGACTGATTATCGGTGCAATCGGCGGTGTTATCGGCGGACTTCTCGTCAATTGGTTCTATAAACATGGCGAGCACAAGCTTAACAAGACCTATATAAATTTCAGTTTTGCAAATCTTTTCAAAAAAGCATAAAGCATATATCTTAAATTACACGGTACGGCAAAATTTTTGCTGTGCCGTATTTTGCGCACTTTGCACAAAAACGGGCAGCTACTTTGTACGTTGACGGAAATTCGGTTTTGATGTATAATACATTATAATAAGGATTGGTATCCCCTGTCCTCAAGAACATTTTCAAATTGGAGGTTTATAAATGAAAAAGATTTCAACAAAAATCATTTCCGTGATTCTTTGTGTATGTATGATCTTCGGCTGTTCGGCTATGGCATCATCCGCAGAGGAAACAACGGATACCGTAACAAGAGTAAGCTGTGCTTTCAACGGTGACTCTCAGACATCAAGAGGCTTCTGCTGGTATACTGAGACCTACACAAGGAGCGACGTTCAGATCGTCAAGACTTCCGACTTCAAGGGCAGTTTTGCAAATGCGGCTGAATATTCGGCAGGCAACGTATACAAGTTCCGCGATCTCTATTGCCACAAGGTAACGGTTTCGGATCTTGAGCCGGGCACAAGCTATACATACCGTGTCGGTGACAGATCTCTCAACCTTTGGAGCGATAACGGTACATTCAGAACAGATGACGGCGACAGCAAATTCTCCTTCATTTCCATTGCCGACGTTCAGGCAAGCAGCGACGAGAACTTTGCACACGCAGCCCAGACAATGCTCGGTGCTGTTAAAACTCTTCCGAACTATGAGTTTATGATAAACCTCGGTGACTTTGTTAACGACGATACAAACGACGAGTGGAACTGGTACTTCAAGAACTTTGCATTTGCAAACATGAACACCACAATCGCTCCCGTTGCAGGTAACCACGACGGCAACATCACAAACAAGCTTAACATCAACGTTTTCAACTCCATGTTTAACCTTGGCAACCCGAACACCGAGTCCAACACAAACTGGGTTAACGGCGTTTACTACTCATTCGATTACGGCAACGCTCATTTTGCTGTTATCAACACAAACGACATGTATCCGATGACACAGTCTCAGAGAAACTGGCTTGTTAATGACATGAGCAAGACCGATGCGGACTGGAAAATCGTTCTCATGCACAGAGCTTCATACTCCGAGGGCAAGAATATCAACAAGCCTGATACGATTATAATGAGAGATGTTCTTATTCCGCTCTTTGACGAGCTTGATATCGACGTAGTAGAGGCAGGTCACGACCATGTTTACTACAGATCAAAGCAGGTTAAGGGCGATAAGGTTGTTGATAATGTTCAGTATGTAACAGAAATGTTCAACGGCGAAGAAACAACATTTGCACTCAATCCCGAGGGCTCCGTTCACATTGTTCCGGCGACGGCGGGCACAAAGAGATACAGAGTATATGATGCTATTGATCCTATCCCGGGCTGCTGTGACTTCCGTCTTTCAACAAGAGATTTGGGCGGCTGCTTTATGACAACCGAGATCGAAGGCGGCAAGCTCGTTATGAAATCCTACCTTGTTGATGACAAGACTCAGGAAATTACTCTCATTGACAAGTATGCGATCAAGAAGGACGTAGGACAGAACAAGCCCGCAGAGGACTATCAGGATCTTCCGACCGATAACGTATCAAATATCAGTGCATATGTTACAAACTTTGTAAAAGCTGTTGTTGATATGCTTGTCAAATACCTCTTTGTCCTCCTCCCGAAAGTTATCAAAAATGCGATAAAGAAATAATTTATTAAACAATCCGACCTGCCAGTTTGTGGTAGGTCGGATATTTGAAAGTTGGATTATTTATGAATATTAGTAAAACCATAACACCCAGAAAAAACAATCGAATTCATATGGCATTGCTTGTTTTATCTTTTGTTGTTGTCTGGGGATTAATGTTCGTTTTAAATTACTTAACTCCTTTGTACTTTGATGACTTTCGGTATATTTATTCTTGGCAAACAGGAGAAAGAATAACATCAGTTACACAGATTTTTCCATCAATGGTTGCACACTATCAAACAATGAACGGTAGAATACCGGTTCATTTTCTTGCACAGGTTTTTCTTCTCATAAATCCTACAATTTTTGACCTCATTAATTCTTTCGCGTTTTCTTTATTTGTCCTATTAATTTGTTACTATGCAGTTGGATCTTTAAAAAATATCTCTGCAACAGTTTTTTCTTTAGCCTTCTTTCTGATTTGGATTGTTACGCCCAATTTTGGGGAAAGTTATCTTTGGCTTACCGGTTCAGCAAACTATTTGTTTGGTCCCCTTATTGCTTTATCATTTTTGATTCCGTATATTAAATTTTTTTATGGTTCTTTTAACATAGAAAAAGCTTTGTTAAAGAGCTTGTTTTTGATAGCTTATCTTATATGGGGAATTCTTGCGGGTTGGACAAACGAAAATATCTCCCTTTGTTTAATAATTACTCAGATTCTTTTTATTATTTCTTCTGTTGTCACAAAGAAAAAAATTAGGTTATGGATGTTTGGTGGAGTTATAGGAAATATTATTGGATCATTTCTTTTGTTTAGTTCTCCGTCTTACTCAAAACGCTCGTCTATTTGGTCCGGGTCTATTAATATTTTCTCAATGCTGAAAAATTTTTTCCTAAATGTTTCGGAATTTTTTAATAGCTCTTTTCTTATAATGGCTTTGATAATTTGTGTCATAACCATTTTAATATTTAGAACTAAAAAGTTTTACATAGAAAATCATATAATATCTATAGTTTTTCTGTTGGCTTCTATCGCATTTATTTGTTCAACTATTGCTTGTGATTACTTTCCGGGAAGAGCATGGACTTCTTGTACTGCAATGTTATGTATAGTCTTTCTTAATATATTACGAAAGTTAAATTCAAATGCATTCTTCAAGAAAGCATCATATATTGCAGCATTATCGTGCTTCTTGATTTTTCTTTTTGGAAGTTACGTAAATGTCTTTTTTGAATTGAAACAGGTAGATTATGCTTTTAATGAACGTGAAGCTCAGATTTCGCAATACCACCAACTACAAAAAGAAGAAATTAAACTTAAACCAATTAAATCACAGAACAGATACTCGTGCTATTTTAGTGGCGGTGATGTTGCAAACGATTATTGGATGAATGCTGTCCTTGAACGTTATTATAATATTAAGATAATTGTAGACGAATAATTAAATATGTTTT
>USJJ01000015.1 GCA_900554995.1 uncultured Ruminococcus sp.
CGTCGGTTCGAGTCCGACCAGTAGCTCCAAGCCGCAAACCTTTGTTCATCAAGGGCTTGCGGCTTTTTCTATGTATGATTTAAGGCAGTAAAAACGGTGATTTTTCCGAGTTTAATCGGAACGCTCGATTATTAAAAATAAAAGCCGTTATCTCGGCTCAAAATACATCTTGACAATTCAAGGTGCATAGCATATAATGAAGATGCAAAGAGGGGTGCTACCGATAGACGGTTACGCCCTCTTCAAAGTTGATTTAGAAATAAACCGCCTAAGTTTGGACGCTGGGGCGGTTATTTCTTTTTATATGCGAGGACTGCAACGAACACCGTCACAAGTCCGATGATTACAAGCTCGAATGTAAATAAATTCTCGTATGTAACATACTGCATAAGATCACCCCCTCACGAGGGCGCAGAGTGTAACCGCCTACCGTAAATGGTAGCACCACGAGAGCATTATATTAAATACCGCCGAGCTTGTCAATGCCCGACCGCTGAATTTTTGGGGTTCACTTTCATTGAATCTCATTACGATTTTCTATGCTGCAAAAACGGAGTGAACAGCTGTAAAGCCATTCGCTCCGTTTTCATTTTATCAATGCGATTGGTTCGCTTCAATTGTACGGTATTGCATTAAAATACAACAGTCAAGAGCATCTTAAACTGTTCTGCACCGTAGACAGCGTGCGGATGTCTTGCAGGCATTACAATTGTGTCGCCCTCGTGAAGAATATATTCAACGCCGTCAATAGTAATTCTTCCCGTTCCGTCAAGGCAGGTAACCATTGCGTCTCCGTCCGACTCGTGAGCGCTGATCTCCTCGCCCTTGTCAAAGGCAAAAAGTGTAACACTCAGTGCGGAGTTTTGCGCAAGAGTTTTGCTCACTACCTGCCCTGCCTGATATTCAACCTGCTCCTTCAGTCTAAGAATTTCAGCTTTGTTGATATTTTTATAACCGATCATAAAATTGACCTCCGTTCGGTTATATTATTGCTCGTTCAACAGCTGAAAATTCTTTTTGTTGGAAGAATAGAGCTTTTTAAAGACTTCAAAATTCTTATCGTATACCTTTTTATCGGTTATGCTCGGCTTAAAAGATTTCTTAACCGGGATGTAATCTTTAACACTTTCGAGGTCCTTGATGATTCCGAGACCGATTCCTATTATAGCCGCCGCACCGACAGCACCGACATCCTGCGGCTTTTCGACGACCTCAATCGTCCTGCCGGTTATATCTGCAAGAATCTGTGCCGTTACATCGGAGAGCGCACCTCCGCCGACAAAGCGAATTGTCTGCGAGGTCTTTATCTTTCTGTCCTGCGCCTCAAGCATCCAGCGCAGATGGTAGCAAACGCCCTCGATAACCGCCCTGAGCATATCGGATTTACCTGTGTTGATGTTGATATTAAAGAACATTCCTGCGGCGTTCGGATCCTCAAACGGACAGCGGTTACCGTGAAGCCACGGAGTGAAAATAACTCCGTTTGCCCCTGCCGGAACAGAGTCGATAACCTCTGTCATATAGTCGTAAAGGCTGGTGTACGCTTTTTCGGTATGGTCGGTTATCTTCTTCTTTTCAATGAAAATTCCTATCTCATCAAGACAAAGATGATCCTTTACCCATTCGAGGCATTTGCCTGCCGTTTCCATCTCGGCAAAATAGTTAAAGCTGTTCGGATCTGCACCGACAATTGCGGCAATCATCGCAGAGGTATCGACAAGTTGTTTTTCTACGACTGTACCGACCCAGCCCGATGTTCCCGAATAAATGTGAGTATCACCGACAGAGCAGCTACCTGCACCGACGCCGATAAGCGAGGCGTCACCGCCGCCGCCGAATACGGGTGTTCCCGGCAAAAGGCCGAGCTTCTCTGCCGCCTTTTCGGTAACTCCGCCGACCATGTCGGTCGATTCGATTATATCGGGCAGATGATTCATGTTTACATCAAAAATATCGGCAACGGTCTTGCTCCAGCCCTCTTTGCCCTTTCTTGTATCATAAAGGAGAGTGGCAAACGCCGAATCCTTTGTCATCGTGAATTTATCCGTACAACGGCTGATAAGGAAATCCTTAACATCAAGCCACTTGTACGCTTTTTTGTAGTTCTGCGGCTCATGATTTTCGACCCACTTATATTTATAAACAGGGTCTTTAACGCTGCACGAAACCGCACCCGTAACGGCAAGAGATTTGAGAAGCGGAACAATATTTGCTCCTGCAATCTGTAAGCCGTATGCCATGTATTTTTTCAGCTCCTCCTTGGCGCGCTGATCCATATAGCTCATGGGTCTGCGTACGGGATCGCCGTTCTTGTCAACGAGGACGAGAGCCTGCATCTGAGAGCAGAACGAAATTCCCGCGATCTGTTCGGGCTTGATATCCGTCTTTGTAAAGATTTCTTTCGTGGTGGTACACATTGCGTCCCACCATTCTTCGGCGTCCTGCTCGGCACCGCCGTTTTCGAGAATATAAAGGTTGTATGAGCCGTAAGAATTGACTATCGGTTTAATTTTTTTATCAATTTCAAACAGGCAGGTTTTGAGTCCTGTTGTTCCGACATCGTATGCAATAACGTAAGCACTCATGCTCAACACTCCAGTCAGGTTAAATTTCTGTCTCTATTCTATCATAAAGAAGTTCAAAAGTAAAAATATTTTATGAATTTTTACAAAATTTTTTTAGTGACGTATTTAAAAACTAAACTATATGTGTTAAAATAAATTTAATTAAAAAAGCAACTGCCCGTGAAGTTATACGTTTTTCGGCAGTTCCCAAAGGAGGTTTTTTTATGGGAAACAATTTTGCTATCAAAAATTATCTTGATGCCGATAAGGTCACAAAGGAGCTTGACGCTCTTATTAAAAAGCCTATTTACAGCATTAAACCGGAAGCTCTCAAAAAATATGAGAGAGAATATTACGCAAAGAAATGTGCAAAGTCAAAGGAAATGATCGACATTGCCAAGCAGAGAATACCCGGCGGCGTTCAGCATAACCTCGCATTTAACTATCCTTTCCCGCTTGTTTTTACCAAAGCATCGGGCAACAAACTTTACGATATAGACGGCAACGAATATTACGATTTTCTCCAGGCAGGCGGACCGACGATTATCGGCAGCAACCCTCCCGAGGTTCGTGAAAAGGTTATTGAGCTGCTCAATGACTGCGGCCCGTCAACAGGTCTTTTCCATGAGTATGAGTACAAGCTCGCAAATAAAATTGCCGAGTGTGTTCCGTCTGTTGAAATGTTCCGTATGCTCGGTTCGGGCACAGAGGCTTGTATGTGTGCGGTTCGTGTTGCAAGACTTGCGACAAAGCACAAGA
This sequence comes from uncultured Ruminococcus sp., assembly GCA_900554995.1. Classification (GTDB taxonomy): domain Bacteria; phylum Bacillota; class Clostridia; order Oscillospirales; family Acutalibacteraceae; genus CAG-488. Next base: position 3,324 of record USJJ01000015.1, read on the forward strand.
ATATCCTTAAAATGGGCGGTGCATACCACGGCTGGTCGGATCAGCTTGCCTACGGAATGAGAGTTCCGGGCACAAAGAACCTCCAGTCAAGGGGCGTTCCGATGTTTGTATTCAAGCACACGGACGAGTTCTTCCCGAATGACCTCAATGACCTTGAAAGAAAGCTCAAGAAGAATGAGCTTACGGGCGGCACGGCAGGCGTATTCATTGAGCCTGTCGGTCCCGAGAGCGGAACAAGGCCGCTGAGCAAGGAATTTATAAAGGGAGCAGAGGCACTCTGCCATAAATACGGCGCACTTCTTATCTTTGACGAGGTTGTCACAGGCTTCAGAATCGGACTTTCCGGCGCTCAAGGCTATTTCGGAGTTGATCCCGATCTTACAATTTTCGGCAAAATTGTTGCCGGCGGATATCCCGGAGCAGGCGGAATCGGCGGACACAGAGATGTTATGGCTCACCTCGGCGCAGGACTCGACTCTTCGGGCAAGAAGGTTAAAAAAGCAATGTGCGGCGGCACAATGGCGGCAACTCCGCTTTCGTGCGTTGCAGGTTATCATACAATTTGCGAGATTGAAAGAACCAATGCCTGTGAAAAGGCGGGCCTTATGGGCGACAGGCTCATCGAGGGTATTCAGAAGTCGATCAAGAAGCATAATCTCCCATTCGTTGCGTTCAATCAGGGCTCAATCTGCCACCTTGATACAGTAGGTACAATGCACTTTGCAATCAACTGGTCCAAGCCGTGGGAGATTCCGGAAATTCTCAAGCAGACGAGCGCCCGTCAGAAGGAAATGGAGCACATGGGAGCCGCTTACATGGCAGAAGGTATGGTTACTCTCGCCGGCAGCAGACTTTATACCAGTGCTGCATATACGGAAGAGGATATCGACGATGCAATTGCACGTTTCGACAGAGTATTTGACAACTGCGGCAGAATCGGCTGACAGAATAAGGGGGACGTTTAGGTGTACACTTTGGAAGAAGGAAAAAGGGCTGTTATCGAAGCGGGTCACAGACTGCTTGAAACAGGCCTCATAGCGAGAACGTGGGGAAACGTAAGCGCAAGAATTTCGGACACTCAGTTTGTTATCACTCCGAGCGGCAGAACGTATGATACGCTCACGCCCGATGATATTGTTGTTGTCAATATTGACGATTGCAGCTATGAGGGCGACATCAAGCCCTCGAGTGAAAAAGGCATCCATGCCGATGCTTACGCTTTGAGAAGCGACGTTAATTTTGTTATACATACTCATCAGGTCAACGCCTCGGTTGTCGGAGCGGCGGGTCTGCCGATTGATCCCGTGCCAAAGGCTTACAGAGATATTCTCGGCGAGACTGTTCCTTGCGCAGGCTACGGTATGCCGTCAACGGATAAACTGAGAAACGCCGTAAAAAAGGAATATGAAAACAATCCGGGCTGCAATGCTTTTCTTATGGCACACCACGGTGCGGTTTGCCTCGGCAAGGATTTTGATGAGACCTTTGAAATCATTCAGGCTCTTGAAAAGGCATGCGGAAGTAAGCTTGAAAAGGCATTTCTCATGTATGAGGGCACCCCTGAATATACAAAGAAAGCGATGCTCAACAGCTATATCAGACACACGGGCGGCAAGGCTCTTCCCGAATATGTTTCCGATTTCGGCAGCAGCGTCAGAGACGGCGAGTTTTTTCTGCTCACATTCAAGAGCGGCGCAAACTTCAATGTCAGAATTAAGGGCTGTACCTGTGACAGCGATGCCAAACTGCCCGCCGTTGCAAAAATTCACGCTGCAATTTATAAATCGTCCGATGTCAATTATATTCGTCACCTTTCCGAAAGCGACATCATTGCATACAGTATGACCTCGGACTGTGTTAACGCAAGACTTGACGATTTTGCTCAGATTGCAGGCGCAAGAATCGGCTCGTTCCGCTGGGACGGCTCGGCAAGCTGCGCTTCGGAAGCGGCAAGAAAAATTAAAGGAAAAAATGCAGTGCTTATTCACGGCTCGGGTGCTATTGCCACGGGCAAAACCATAGGAGATCTTGACGCAGTCGAGCTTGTTATGAGTAAGGAATGTAAAACCCAGATAGGTTCACTTTTCCTCGGAAGCGGCGAGCCTCTCGGCTATGCCGACCGTGTTCTTCAGCGAGTAATTTATGTGAACAAATACTCGAAGAAAGCAACCGAAGAGAACTGAATATAAAATCATAAAGCAGTGGCAAAAAATAAATTTGTCACTGCTTTTATATATTCAAAGTAATTCTGCACTGCCATCTTACTTTCTTTTATACGCTTCAAGTCTGTATATCGGCTGACCGAGATCGGAGAAGCGCTTTTCGTATTCTGTCACGATGTTGCCATCAAAGTCGCTGTTGTGGAGGTCGAGAGAAACATTTTTTATTGCCATTCCGTATTCGGAAAACTCCTGAATCGAATATTCAAAGAAATGCATATTGTCCGTCTTTTGATGAATTTCTCCGTCATCGGTCATCAATCGGTCAAAGATCGCAAGGAACTTTCTGTTTGTCAGACGGTGATTTGCGTATTTTTTCTTCGGAAACGGACAGGAAAAATTGAGATAGACCCTATCAAAGATTCCGTCGGGAAGATATTTTGGCAAATATTCCGCCGAGCCTTTGATAAAACGCAGGTTAGGAATACTCTCCTCGATCGCTCTTTCGGCGGCAATAACAACGACGTTGGCGCATTTCTCGACCGCAATATAATTGATATCGGGGTTGCGCTTAGCTATTTCGGCGGCGAACTGACCCTTGCCGCAGCCGACCTCAAGGCGAACCGGCTTGGAGTTGCCAAACCATTTTTTAAGGTCAATATATTCCTTTTCTTCAATCGCCGTGTTAAAGTTTTTATCCTCACTCTCGATCGAAAAGATCATATCGCCGCACTCGGCAAGTCTTTTATCGAGATTCTTTTTTCTTCGCATTCTCATATTCTTCGCTCCGTTAATTCTTAATAACCGCAGAATATTCTACACTTTTTTCTTTTTCCCGTCAACCGCTTGACAAAATTCTCTAAACAATATATAATGCACTCAACAGCTTTGACGGGAAAAAGTAAGCGAAAAAGGATGCAAAGAGAACTTTCGGTCGGTGTAAGAAAGTGTGAGAGTTTCGCCCAAATACATCTCCGAGCTGCGCGGCTGAAAAATGCAGTAGGCTGTGCCGTGTGCGTGCGTTAAACGTCAGAGTATATATGTACTCGCCGAGGCCGTTCCCGTGAGGGTTCGGTGAACAGAGGTGGTAACACGATAATTCGTCCTCTGCCCTAAGGGCAGGGGGCTTTTTCTGTCTAAAAATTTTTCACGAGAAAGGAAATATCAAGAATGACAATTTATGACGAACTTGTTGCCCGCGGACTCATTGCTCAGGTCACGGACGAAGATGAAATCAAGGAGCTTATCAACAACGGAAAGGCAGTTTTCTACATTGGATTCGATCCGACAGCCGACAGCCTCCATGTAGGTCACTTTATGGCTCTCTGCCTTATGAAGAGACTTCAGATGGCAGGAAACAGACCGATCGCCCTGCTCGGCGGCGGCACAGGCATGATCGGCGATCCCTCGGGCAGAACCGATATGAGAAAAATGCTCACTAAAGAGGACATTGACCACAACATCGCCTGCTTCAAGAAGCAGATGAGCCGTTTCATCGAATTCGGCGAGGGCAAGGCAATGATGGTCAACAATGCCGACTGGCTTCTTGATCTCAACTATGTTGACGTTCTTCGTGAGGTCGGCGCATGCTTCTCCGTCAACAACATGCTTCGTGCCGAGTGCTACAAGCAGAGAATGGAAAAGGGTCTCAGCTTTCTTGAGTTCAACTACATGATTATGCAAAGCTATGATTTCTATCATCTTTTCAAGGAGTACGGCTGTAATATGCAGTTCGGCGGAGACGACCAGTGGTCAAATATGCTCGGCGGTACGGAGCTTATCAGAAAGAAGCTCGGCAAGGACGCTTACGCTATGACAATCACCCTGCTGATGAACTCCGAGGGTAAAAAGATGGGCAAGACTGCTTCGGGCGCCGTTTGGCTCGATCCCGAAAAGACAAGTCCCTATGAGTTTTATCAGTACTGGCGCAACGTCGGCGATCAGGATGTCCTCAAGTGCATCCGTATGCTTACATTCCTCCCGCTTGAGCAGATTGATGAGATGGATCACTGGGAGGGCGCTCAGCTCAACGAGGCAAAGGATATCCTTGCGTTTGAGCTTACAAAGCTCGTCCACGGTGAGGAAGAGGCAGCCAAGGCGAGAGAGGCTTCAAAGGCACTCTTCGGCGGCGGGGCAAACCTTGAGAATATGCCGGCAACTACTCTTTCGGATGCAGATTTCACCGACGGAAAGATTGACATTCTTGACATTCTTCTCAAGACAAATATCACAAAATCCCGCGGCGAGGGCAGACGTCTTGTTCAGCAGGGCGGCGTGTCCGTTGACGATAAGAAAGTAACCGATATCGGACTTTCATTCACCTCGGATGACCTCAAGGCAAACGCAATAATCGTGAAAAAGGGCAAGAAGATTTTCCACAAGGTTCAGGCATAAGCCGAAAGGGACGGGAAGAAAAATGAAATTGGTAAAAGCATTTTTTGTGATGCTCTATATTCAGTTGGCGTTACAGTACTGTATAATTCCGATTATGCTTTTTGGATTAGACGAGGACGGAGAATTTCGTGTATGGACTTATTTCTATTTCATTATCACTCTGCTTTCGTTTGTTGCAGTTCAGATTGTTGGTTGTGTTTGTGCCGTATCGGCAGTTAAAATGCATATGAAATCGGAATCCGAAGCATTGGAAAAATCGTGGATACTTTTAAAAATTAAAACAATTCCGTTCTATGTTTTAAATTTTATTTACGGATTAGCTTACACGGTTACATTGATCGGTGCGAGCCGTGGTATGGTTGTCCTGTTAATATTTCCGCTGCTTATACCTATCTGGTACACCTGCGCTTTCATTGTACAGAGCGGATTTTTCGGGGCGGCAAATGTTGCAATGCTTCGCAAAAAATACGGTGATAACATATCGCTGATTCACTATGTTTTGCAGTTTATTCCAGTGCTTGATGTTCTCAGTACAATTATTCTCAAAAGCAAGTGCAGAAAACTGCAAACCGCGGAATAAAGCTATCCGACCTTTGATAATTTCAAGGGTCGGAATTTTTTATATTCGGCTGATTATTTCATACGTTGCATCGGTTACGTCGGTTATTCCGCCGAAAATACAATTTATTTTCCCTTCCTCCGCCTGCATATCTATCAGCGAATCAAAAGCCTCATTCATCAGCGAGCGATAAGCCTTAAGCGAAAAGGCTATTCTGTTTTTTGTAAGCTCGGCGTCCTTTGTATGGAATCTGGCTGCAAAGGTTCTGCGTTCCTTTTTCGGTAAAAGTCGATGATAATGCTCCGAGGAAAACACGCCGAAGCTAAGCTCGGGAATTATAATATGCTCGACCGTTTCTCCGTCAAGAGAGCAAATACAGCTCACTACGTCGTAACCCGAGCTGAGCGCATAGCGGCGCAGTCTGTCAACAATAAGAGTTGAGGCAGCGCCTGTTTTGTCGACAATCACGGCAAGGCGCTCACAGGCATCAAAGGCTTTCAGATTCAGCTCGACGCCCTCGGGAGTTATGCAGGAAACAAATCTTTTCGTCTCCGTGCCGACGCTGCCCTTCATTTTGCCGCCGCTCTTTTTCCACAGCTTTGAGGTGTAGGAAATTATATTGCTCATATTAACGCCGCTGCGGTCAATCCGCACCATATCCGATTTCACGCTCTGCGCCGCAGCCAAAAAGCGGTGACAACGCTCCGACATTTTATTTCGTTCGTTCCTGTAAATATGTAAAAGCTCACGTGGGAATTTTGTTTCAAAAAGATCGTCAAGATCAAGATTTATTTTTGATCTTTCAATTTCTTTTTCTTCAAGAAGATCTCCGTCGGCAATTAAAATTTCTTCATCCGGACAGATGATTCCGAAACAGCCGTCGAACGAAAAAATAATTTCATTGTAAATATTTTTTTCTTCAAGCTCCGTCGAAACTGCCAAAAAAATTTTTTCTTTCAGCTCTGACGAACCCCCTGAAACGGAATAAATATTTTCGGGAGCAACAAATCCCGACCTGACCCCGTTTGCCGTGTGCGTTCCGTAATAAAAGCAGCTGTTGTCCATCGGATCACCTCATTCTTTTTTATATTACATCTTATTCCCGGCAGGTAAATTTGTGCTTGTAAAATGGTGAATTGAGTGATATTATTTACAGGAGGTGTAGGCTATGCTCAACAGAGAAAAAATTTCAACCATACTTCCCGACACAACGGTAGTCACCTATTCCGTGACCGATTCCACCAACACGAGGGCAATTGCGCTCTCCGATACGGTCAGCGGAAATATTCTTGTTGCCGCCGAGGCGCAAACCAAAGGCAAGGGCAGACAGGGAAAGAGCTTCTATTCGCCTGCCGCAAGCGGAATTTATTTTTCACTCATCGTGCATCCCGAGGGAGGTCTCAGAGACGTCGTGGCGATAACATCGGCAACGGCGGTTGCGGTCGCCGAAACCATCGAGGAAATGACGGGACTTGATCCGAAAATAAAATGGGTCAACGATATTTATGTGAACGGCAGAAAGGTTTGCGGTATTCTCGTTCAGTCGATTATAAAAAGCGGCAGGATAAAAGGTCTTTGCATAGGAATCGGAGTCAACATCAACACGGTGGATTTTCCCGATGATATTGCTTCACGTGCCGGCTCGCTCGGAGTTGAGATTGACCGTGAAATTTTCGTTGCAAGAATTGCAAAAAAGCTGATTGATTTCAGCAAAAATATTGACGACAAATCCTACCTCGATTATTACAGAAAAAAATCATACGTGATAGGAAAGGAAATAAAATTCTACGAAAACAATGTTGAGCATTTTGCAAAGGCGATAGGAATTGATGATAATGCAAATCTGATCATCAATGAAAACGGAGAAACAAAAAAGCTCTCCAGCGGAAAGATCACAATCAGATTAAACTGAAAAGAGAGACTGCATTTGATTTTGCAGTCTCTCCACTTTTATATATTATTATATTTTTCTTCGGTCTGTCTGATAAGCTCAAGTGCCTCGGCGCTGTCCGATTTTTTCTTTGCGGTCTTTTTCGCCGTGGATTTTTTCGACGTTTTCTTCGGAGCGGCTTTCTTCTCCCTTTTCTCTGCCACGGCAGTCTCGCTAATCATTTCCTTGTAGCTTTTATTGATGCTCTTATACTCATTTCTGAGATCGGAAACGGAAATAAAAGTTTCACCGATCATATTTGAAACATTATCAAGATATGACTGAATCTCGTCGATTTTTTTCTTGGCGTCCGTAAGTTGTTCGGCAGTCATATTTTTAACCGACTTTTCAAGCGAACGCGCCGCATCGACGTATTTATCCGTGTACGCCTCGGTCTCCCTGAGAAAATCCTTTGTCGGCTGATTCGTTTTGAAATTGTTCTCATACTCGGAGATTTTATGGGAAAGTTTTTCTATTTCTCGATCCTTTTCGGCAATCTCACTGCGAAGTTTTTCCGCCTCGGCTTTAAGACCGTTGAGCTTGTCGGAATCCTTTTTGATTCTGTTCAGCTTTATCTGCAAGGCGTTGATGTGGTTCATAACCTCATAGCAGTCATAGCCGCCGAACATCACCTTTTTCAGGATCACTTCCTGCATAATATCCGCTCCTTAATTATTCAACATCGGATGTGCAATGGGGACACTTTACTGCGTCAATCGCAATTTCCGACTTGCAGTAAGGGCAAACCTTTGTTGTCGGTGTAGGCTCCTCTTCATCGGGCTTCTTGTGAAGTCTTTCGGAAACGTCGTTGATAGCTTTGACAATGGCAAAAATAACGAGCGCCATAATAAAGAAATTGAGAACTGCTGTTATAAACTTTCCGTAGCCGATCGAAGCGTCACCGATTGTGACGGCAAGCGACGAGAAATCGACCTTGCCCAGGATGATACCGAGCAGCGGAGTTACAATATCTCCGACAAGCGAGTTGACGATCGCCTGAAAAGCTCCGCCGATGATAACGCCGACTGCGAGATCAATGACGTTGCCACGCATAATAAACTTCTTAAATTCCGCAATAAATCCTTTTTCTTTTGACATAATAATACCCACCTACTGCAATTTCTATATATCTTAGCACATCTGTGTCTTTTTTTCAAGAATTTATAAAATTTTATGCTATTATTTTGCATTATTATGTTGTATAATTATATCAAAGGAGCTGATGTTATGGCAAAATTTATGGATGAAAATTTTCTTCTGTACAACGATACCGCAAAAAAGCTTTTCTTTGAGGGTGCAGCGGATATGCCGATTTTCGACTGGCACTGTCACCTTTCGCCGAGAGAAATTTATGAGAACAAACAGCCTGCCGATATTGCCGAATTGTGGCTCGGCGGAGATCACTATAAATGGAGAGCTATGCGCAGCTTCGGCATTGAAGAGAGATATATAACCGGCGATGCATCGGGCTACGAAAAATTTAAAGCGTGGGCAAAGGTTCTGCCTGCCTGCATCGGCAATCCGCTCTACCATTGGACTCATCTTGAATTGCAGAGATATTTTGATATCTACGAACCTCTTAATGAGAAAACCTGCGATGAAATCTGGAACAAAGCCAATACAAAGATTGCCGACGGCGGCTTCACTCCGAGGGAGCTTATTGAAAAGTCAAACGTAACCTGCCTTTGCACAACGGATGACGCCGCAGACAGTCTTGAATATCACAAACTCATTGCAAGCGATAAGAGCTTTAAATGCAAGATTCTGCCTGCATTCCGTCCCGACAAGGCTCTGAATATTGAACAGCCGACGTTCATTCCGTGTATTGAATCGCTTGAAAAAATCAGCGGCAAAAAAATTGACAGCTATAAAAATCTGACCTCGGTTCTAAAAAAACGGATAGACTTCTTCTCGAAAAACGGATGCCTTGCGAGCGATCACTCCTTTGCATATGTTCCGTATAACAGAGCAAGCGAGGATGAGCTTGAAATAATTTTCAAAAAAGCTCTCGTCGGTGAAATACTCACAACCGACGAGCAGGACAAATACCGCACCGAGCTTTTCAGATTCTTTGCCCGTGAGTATTCACGTC
>USJJ01000016.1 GCA_900554995.1 uncultured Ruminococcus sp.
CCGCGGGCAGGCCGGTCACGATGGTTTCCAGCACGCCGCCCACGCTGTCGCCCTCACTGCCGGCGGCGCGGATGGCCTCCTGCATGGGGGCCTCCTTGCTCGAATCCAGCAGGGCAAAATGGCTGGGCTCCGGTTCGGGCAGTAACAGCCCGGCGGAGCTGGACAGCGGTGCGTCCTTTACGCCCGCGCACTCGGCAATATGGGTGTCGTTAAGGATGCCGTTTCGGGATTTCTCGGAGTCGGCGATAAGACCTACACAAACGTAAAGGGCAAGAATGAGTTTATGTCCGCTGCATCGCTCAAGGCGTCTGATGTCAAGAGCGCAAGCTACACGCTGAAGAACGGAAAATATACATACACGCTCGTCCTCAATAACGGCACAAGTGCGGCGGCGTCGGGCAGTAAGTCGAACAGCTCGCCGGTTGACCGCAGCGGTATACTTGTAGGCGTAGGCGACAAGTCGGCTTACGACCATAAGTGTGCGGACAATCTCTATACTGCTATCAACAATACCGATGGAGCTTCGGTACAGTCGATCAAGGAGAGCACCTCGAACATCAAGTGCATTGCGGTTGTCAATGCATCAAACGGCAGACTCGAAAGCCTCAGCATTTCCTTTGATTTTGCAGTTACGCTTACAAACACAAAGTACGTTGTCACAATCAAGAATGCGGGCGGCAACGCTTCGACAGCAGTTAAATATTCAGGTTTCAAATTCTGAGATTGCAAATTATAATATCTGTCTCTCTCTGCGGAGCAGGGGGAGACGTTGATTTACAGAGGGTGATTTGTTGAAAGATATGAAAAGGTATTTGCAAATGGCAAAGCCTTATTGGGGTACATTGGCATTGACGGTTGCGGCGCTTATCGGTGCCTCCGCCGTGAGCCTTGTCACTCCGGAAATGGTACGCAGGCTTACGGGCGTACTGACAGACGGTACGGCAACCAAGGAAAAGATACTCATCTATGCGGCGATACTGCTTGCGGCATATCTCGCAAAAGCGTTTTTGACGTTTGTTTCAAAGTATAAGGCACACGTTGCGGCGTGGAACTTTGTCGGCGATATGATGCTCAGCGTCTATAATAAGCTCCAGTCGCTTTCTATGAGATATTTCGGTGATAAGCAGACGGGAGAAATAATGAGCCGTGTTATCAACGATTCGAGAAATATGGAAACGCTGATTGCTCATGCTTTGCCCGATCTTCTTTCAAATATACTTATCGTATTAATGGTTGCGGTGATGATTTTCACGATCAATCCGATTCTTGCGGCAATCTCACTCATTCCGATTCCTCTTATACTTTTAGTAAGCACAAAATTTTCGGGAAAGGTTCATTCGCTTTTCAAAAGGAATCAGGAGGTTCTGGCTGAGGTCAACGGCAAAGTCCAGGACAATATTTCAGGAATACGTGAGATTCAGTCCTTCGGAAGAGAGACCGAGGAATACACGAGTATGAAAGAGTATTGCAAGTATTACAGCTATGTCAATATCCGTGCAAACTTCGCCGCCGCAATATTCCACCCATCAATCGAATTTTTAACCTCAATCGGTTCGGTATTGGTTATGGGAATCGGCGGAACGCTCGCAATGAAAGATGTGCTTTCCATTTCAGATGTTGTCGGATTCTTTATGTACCTCTCACTCTTTTATTCGCCGATCGCAACGCTTTCGAGAATCGTTGAGGATATGCAGAATGCGTTCGCAGGCGGACATCGTGTCCTTTCGATTCTTGATATGGAGTCGGAGATCAAGGACAGCGAAAATGCCGAGGATATCGGCAGGGCTGACGGCAATATGGAGTTCCGCCACGTATCTTTTCATTATAATGAAAACGAACCCGTGTTGAAAGACATATCGTTTAAGGTTCATGCAGGAGAAATGGTTGCGTTTGTAGGTGCGACGGGCGTCGGAAAATCAACAATCGTTTCACTTATGGAAAGATTTTATGACCCCGTAAGCGGCTCGGTCCTCCTTGACGGCAGGGATATAAGAGATATAACCGTTAAATCACTCAGGGAAAATATTTCGATGGTATTGCAGGATGTTTTCCTCTTCAACGGTTCGATTTATGATAATATCGCCTACGGAAATCCGACGGCAAGCCGTGATGAGGTTATCAATGCGGCAGTAACGGCAAGGGTCAGCGACTTTGTTTGCAAAATGCCGGACGGATATGACACAATAATCGGTGAAAGAGGAGTACGTCTTTCGGGCGGACAGAAGCAGAGAATTGCAATCGCAAGAGCCGTTCTTAAAAATGCCCCGGTTCTTATTCTCGACGAGGCGACCTCGGCGGTCGACAACGAGACGGAAGCACTCATTCAGCAGGCGATTGACGAGCTTTCAAAGAGCCGCACGGTGATAGTTATTGCACACAGGCTTTCAACTGTTATGAAAGCCGACAATATAATTGTTCTTGAGGACGGCAGAATTGCCGAGCAGGGAAATCACAACGAACTTTTGAAGCTCGGCGGAATATATGCAAAGCTCTGTAATGTCAATTCGGGCAGAATCAAGGCTGAAGCGTGATAATATAATATGAAAGGAAAATTACCATGATAGTAACAACGATTGATAAACTGGATTCTTACAGTGAGGTTCCCTATGCAAGGGACATTATGAGTTTTATTGAAAACTTTAAAAAGACGGATATGATGTCGGGCAGATACGACATTCACGGCGACGACCTTTTTGCCGCTGTCAGCCGTTACGACACCGAGCCGAGAGAACAGAGAAAATTTGAGAGCCACAGAAAATATATTGACCTCCAGATAGTTCTCGACGGCAGCGAAGAAATGGACTGGGCACCGATTGACTCGCTTAATATGACCGACAACGGATTTGAGAGGGGAGACGATATTGCTTTTTATAAGGGCACTGAGCTTTCAACGGTAACGCTTGGCGGTGGTCAGTGTGCGGTACTTTTCCCCGAGGACGGTCACAGACCCAATGTTATGCACAAAAATAAAGAGAATGTTCTCAAAATAGTATTTAAAATCAGAAAATAAATATATTTATGAATAAATATTCGTTTTTTGCTTGACATATTCAATTTAAAGTGGTATATTGTTCACGTCAAAAAACAAAGGAGGACAAAACTATGAAAAAAATTATTGCTATTGTAATGTCCGTAGTTCTTGTCGCAGGTGTCGCAATGCTTGCAGGCTGCGGAAAGAAAGAAGATGTTAAGGCAGCAAAAATCATTAACATTGACCTTACTAACGAAAATTATGCGTTCGGTGTTGATAAGGCACAGCCGGAGCTTCTTGAAAAGACAAACGCATTTATCGAGAAAATATTGAGTGACGGCACATTTGACGATATCTGCTCTCACTACTTCGGAGACGGTGAGCCGGTACTTGTCAAGTCGGCAGCTAAGGATTCTTCAAAGGATCAGCTTGTTGTTGCAACAAACGCTGCTTTTGAACCGTTTGAGTACACGGTAGGCGATTCATACGCAGGTATTGATATGGAAATCGCTCAGCTTCTCGCTAAGGAGCTTGGTAAAGAGCTTGTTATTGATAACATGGACTTCGACGCTGTTTGCCTTTCTGTAGGTCAGCACAAGTGCGATATCGCAATGGCTGGACTTACGGTTAAACCGGACAGAGAAGCATCCGTTACATTCTCAAAGACATACTACAAGGCATCTCAGAGAGTTGTTGTTAAGGGCGACGATACAACATTTGATGACTGCAAGACAGCCGATGATGTTCTCAAAAAGCTCCAGAGCTTTGACGCTTCTGTTAAGATCGGTTATCAGAACGGTACAACAGGCGGTATGTATACAAACAATGAGAGCGACTACGCCTCAAACAACCTCAAGGTTACGGGCAAGGGCTACAAGAACGGTTCTCTGGCAATTCAGGACCTTATCAACGGAAACATCAACTACGTTATTATTGACTCTGCTCCTGCAGACTGCATTGTTAAGTCAATTAACGAAGTTGCATAATTAAAGTGGAATAAAAGCAAAGCCCCACTGAATAAGTGGGGTATTTGTTCTTATAAGAGGATTTTTTATGGGTAATTTTGATATCAAAATCGAAAAGTTTCTCAAAGCCTTTATCGACAACGGCGGTTATCACAACGTTCTCACGGGCTTGAAGAATACAATGGAAATTGCAATAATCGGTTTGCTCATCGGTATTGCAATCGGTACGCTGATTGCATCGATCCGTGTTCTTCCGAAATACAGGACGCTTCCGAGAGTGCTTGATAAAATTTGTTCATTCTATGTTGCAATTTTTCGAGGAACACCGATGGTTGTTCAGCTGCTTGTTTTCTATTATGTTCTTATGCCCTTGATGGGAATTAAGATTGACGGCTTGAATGTTGCGATTACGGTTTTCGGACTGAACAGCGGCGCATATGTTTCGGAAATAATGCGTGGCGGCATTCTCTCGGTTGACCCGGGTCAGCTCGAAGGCGGTCGCTCTGTCGGTATGAGCTATGCGACGACAATGTTTAAGATTGTTATTCCGCAGGCTATCAAGAATATTCTTCCGACTCTCGGCAACGAGTTCATCACGCTTGTCAAGGAGACGTCAATTGTTTCTTTCGTCGGCGCTATGGATCTTTATAAGGTGTTCAACGACATCGGAACTAACAACTATGAGTTTATGGTGCCTTACCTTGTAATGGCTGTTATTTATATTGTAATTGTTTGCCTCATCACGCTTGGCATTAAGTTTATGGAAAGGAGATTGAGAAAGAGTGATAGACGTAGTTAACCTGAATAAAAGCTTTGGCGATCATCACGTTCTTAAAGACATTTCCGTAACGATTGAAAAGGGCGAGCGAGTTGTAATTATCGGACCGTCGGGTTCGGGTAAATCAACATTTCTCCGCTGTCTCAACTGTATGGAGGATCCGACCTCGGGTCAGATTATTTTTGAGGGCGTTAACATTGCGGATATGAGCGTCAACATCAACACTTACAGAGAGAGGATAGGAATGGTTTTCCAGCATTTCAATCTTTTCAATAACAAGACTGTTCTTGAAAATATAATGCTCTCTCCGTTCCTTGTCGAAAAGAAGAAGATAAAGAAAGCAAAAAAGGATAATTTTCTCCACAAGCTCGGAATGAAAAAACATCCGTATACCGAGCGTCAAAGAGGTCAAAGCGCAGAAAAAGGAAGAGGCTATGTCCCTGCTTAAGCGAATCGGACTTGAGGAAAAGGCGAACGCATATCCGTCAACTCTTTCCGGCGGACAGAAGCAGAGAATAGCAATTGTCCGTTCGCTTGCAATGCATCCGGAGGTTATTCTCTTTGATGAGCCTACGTCGGCTCTTGACCCTGAGATGGTCGGCGAGGTTCTTGAGCTTATGAAAGAGCTTGCTGAGGAAAATATGACGATGGTTGTCGTCACTCACGAGATGGGCTTTGCCAAGGAGGCGGCGACGAGAGTTATATTTATGGATGACGGTAGGATGGTTGAGGAGAATACTCCCGCAGAATTTTTCTCCTGCCCGAAAACCGAACGTTGCAAAGACTTCCTCTCAAAGGTACTTGTGTAAAAATTGCACAAAAAATGCACGCTATTTTTGTAATAACGTGCATTTACTTTTTTTGCAAGAAAAAGTATAATATAGTAAACATATATGATCTCGAAAGGGGCAAATATCATGAGTAAGAAAAAGAAGGTTTCGACAGATCCGAATGCAGAGGTTGTCGAGACAAAGAAGAAAAAAGCAAAGAAAGAGAAAACTCCGATGGATATTGATTCAAAGAAGACTCTCTTTAAGTGTATCACAGCGCTTGTTTGTGTTATTGCGATCTGCGTAGCGGCGGTTCTCAATACAGGCAAGATGTGCGATGCTGCTAAGAAAGCGGCAGAGCAGAAGGGCGGCGCTTCGGCATCCGACGCTATGGGCGATGAGGTCGATAACGGAGATATCGGCGAGGTTCCGACAGACGCTAACGGTGAGGTTCCGACCGATGCTAACGGCGAAACCCCGACAGACGCTAACGGCGAAACTCCAGCAGATGCCAACTCCGGCAGCGGTTCGGCAAGTACAGGCGGTTCAAGTGCTGCTCCGTCAAAGACAAAAGCTAACAGCGGTTCTTCCGTCCCGACAGGCACAGCTCAGATCGTAAGCTACTATAACACGGCTACGGCTAAGGTTGCTTCTAAGAAGGCTGCTTTCAATAAGACAAGAACAACAACTGAGAAGTCATACAATGCAGGCGCATCTCTTAAGGCTTCGAAGGATATCGTCTATAAGTTTATGGGTGTAGGCGATTCAAATAAATTTACAAAGTCCGTTACATCGGCAGATGCCGGCAGCTATCATAAGTATTTCAAAGCATCCAAGCTCACAGCTTCCGATGTTACAAGCGCAACCTGCGTAAAGAACGGCAACAACTACACGATCACACTTAAGATCAAGAACGGCTCAAGCAAAGTTACATCCGGTAAGGTTGTTTCTTCCAACAATGCTCCTCTTGACAGAAGCGGTCTTGCTTGCGGCGATCATGATAAGGATTACTGGGATCACAAGACAGCCGAGAACGTTATGTCGGCTATCTCTCAGGTTCCGCTTTGCGGCAAGGCAAATATTTCCGAGAGTTACAGCAACGCTGTTATCAAAGCAGTTGTAAATGCTTCAACAGGCAACCTTGTTTCTCTCAACGCAAAGTTCGACTTCAAGTTTGAGCTTTCGAGCGTTATGGGTTCTTCGGGTACAGCCGTTGCTTCATCTGTTGTTAATATGACAGGCTTCAAAATGTAACGGAAATACATAAAATTTTCACCGTCCGTCGGTATAACGCCAACGGACGGTGATTTTTTATTCTAAAGTTTTTATCTTACGGAAAGTACGCCCTTTTCGTATTTCTCAATCTCGTCAAGCCACGAGGAGTCGGGGATGATTCCGTTACGGCTGCAATATTCTGCCCAGACATCGTTGAATGGGAAGAATTTGAGCTCCTCCTGAGTTGCAAGCAGCTTCGTGAAGTTGCTCTCGTCCTGGAGCTTAGCGAGTTTCTTATGCGGAGTGAGCAGAGCGCAAAGAAGGGCTTTCTGAACGTTTCTCAGACCGATTACCCAAGCGGCAATGCGGTTGATTGAGGCGTCAAAATAGTCGGTTGCGATGAACACACGGTCAAGTGCGTCGTGAGCGACGATTTCCTTTGCAATTTCCTTTGTCTCGTCATCGAAGAGGACTACGTGGTCGCTGTCCCAGCGGACGGGACGTGTGATATGAAGCGCAATTTTTTCGTTGAAAAGAAGAAGCGAGGATATTTTATCGGAAACGACCTCTGTCGGGTGATAGTGACCGTTATCCATAAGCGGAGTAATTCCCTTGTAGTTTACATAGGAAAGGGCAAATTCGGCTGAACCTACGGTGTAGGATTCAAGTCCGATGCCGAAAACCTTTGATTCAAGGGTTATATAAACCTTGCTCTTGTCATACGGAACGGAAAGAATCTCGTCGAGCGATTTTTTGAATCTTGCTCTCGGTGCAAGTCGGTCGGCGGGGATATCCTTGTAGCCGTCGGGAATCCATATGTTCATAACGCAGGGAATGCCGGTTTCGTTGGCAAAGTATTCTGCAATTTTGAGGCAAGCCTTGCCGTGGTTAACCCAGAATGTACGAACCTCTTCGTCGGGTGAGGAAAGGGTGAGATTATCCTTGACCATCGGGTGAGAGAAGAATGTCGGATTGAAGTCTATGCCGATTCCTCTTTTCTTGGCAAACTTTACCCATTTTTCAAAGTGCTTCGGTTCGATCTTATCTCTGTCGGCAAACTCTCCGTTCTCAAAGATCGCATAGCTTGCGTGAAGATTGAGTTTCTTCTTGCCGGGAACAAGTGAAAATGCCTTGTCGATATCAGCCATAAGCTCCTCGGGGGTTGTCGCCTTGCCGGGATAATTGCCCGTAGTCTGAATGCCGCCCGAAAGCGCCTGCTTTGAGTCAAAGCCCGTTACGTCGTCGCCCTGCCAGCAGTGAACCGAAACGGGAATATTTGCAAGTTTTTCAATAACTTTTTCGGTGTCAATACCTATCTCGGCATATTTTGCCTTTGCATATTCATAGCGTGTCATATTGATTCCTCCGTTACTCTATATTTACTTTTGTAAGATCGGCAAGCTCTTCGGGAATTTCGGCTTTTCCTATCCACATATTGCCCCATTCCTGACCTGCAATGTCCTCACAAATTTTCTTTTCATCATCTGAAAGCTCAACCTTGCCCGTCTCTTTTTTTTCGGCGATTGCTCTCTTGATAAGCTCGTGATCGCTCTTTGTCATCTTATAGCGATAAATTCCGATAATTGAGAGCAGGGCGAAAATAATCGGCAGAATCGAGTAGGTGAATTTTATTCCGAACATACCCATTGTTGTCTGAACAGCACCCTCACCGGTATGGAAACCGAATGCAGCAAGAATGTATCCCGTCAGAGCTGCCATAAAGCCGTTGATCGTTTTCTTGATAAGTGACGAAAAAGTTGAAATAACGCCCTCACGGCGGCGGCCGGTTATAAGCTCATCAACGTCGGTAACATCGGGCTGGGTATTTGTGCCGACAAAGCCGACTCCCGAGAAGCCGAAACAGTAGAGAACCGATGCGAGATAAAGAACCCACGACGGTGTGCTCTCGTTGACGAAGAGCGAAATCGCAAGACCGACTATCATTATCGGTCCGAGCAGCTTTCCGCAGAGCTGTTTGCCGTATTTCATCGTCAGAGCATAGTTGATCGGGAATCCTGATGCCTCCGCAACGCCTGCAACTGTGTTGAGAATATTATATTTGTTCCAACGCTTTGCGGCATGCTTTATGAAATACTGGTTCGAGTTGTTGTAAAAGCCCTTTGAGATAGAATAGAAGGTGCTGAGAGCGAAATACTGTCTGAAAGATTTGTTTTTGAAAACGAGCTTGTACTCGTTAAGCATATTGTAGAGGTTTACCGGGGGAACAACGATATCTCTCGAATCCTTTTCCTTTGAGGAGAAGAACGTTATCAGCAGGGGAAGGGAGAAGAAGAGCGCAAGGACAAGACCCATAAAAAGAAATTTGCTTCTGATTTCCGGGGTTGAATCGAGGGTCTTGACATCGGTGAAGCCGAGAACTGCAGAAACAAGCACGAAAGATGAGACCATACCGACTGAATTGAATATGTATTCAACCGATTTGTACTGGGTTCTGAGTGAATACTCGGGTGCAATTTCCGGCAGCATGGCCGTATACGGAACGCAGACAAGTGTGTATGCCGTGTTGAAAAGCATATATGCGCAGGTGTAGTATACGGTTATTACATTTGTGCTGACAATCTGCGAAAGTCCGAACGAGTTCCACAGGAGAAAATACGATATAAATATCGGGACAACACCCCAGATAAGATAGCGGCGGTGCTTGCCGAATCGTGAACGTGTGCGGTCGGTTATGAGTCCCATTGCGGGATCGGTTATCGCATCCCAGATGTGAGCGAAGGCAAAGACCCAACCCGCCTGCTTTGTGTTGAGACCCTCAACCTCAGTCAGATATGACATAAAGAAAAGGCTGATTATATAGGTCGATCCGCCGAAAAGGATATTTGCGGCGTTGTAACCAAGCATAGGGCGTAGCTGCGTCCAAAAATTATTCAGGCTGATTTTCCTTTTAAGAGCCAAATGAAATCCCCCAATATACTAATGTTCTGTCGGTTATTGTACCATAGAGAAAGAAAAATTACAATAAAAACAGAGCGATTAGCTCTTAAAAATTATTAATCATACAAAATAACCGCCGATGACGGATAAATGTTCCGTTACCGACGGTTGATTTTATTTAGATTCAGTCAAGCGTTATGAGATTGATACACTTAACAGGACAAGCCTCGGTGCATTTGCCGCAGCCTGTGCACTTGTTGTAATCGACCTTGGCGCAGAAGTCCTTGACCTCAACTGCGCCGAATTCGCACGCCTTAACGCACTTCATACAGCCGATACAGCCGTTTGAACATTCCTTGCGTGTGATTGCGCCCTTGTCGTGATTTACGCAAAGGTTTGCCGCCTTTGCCTCATGCAGAGGCATCATCTTAATTATGTGATTCGGGCAGGTTTTAAGGCACTGCTTACAGGCCTTACACATAACGGGGTTGACTCTTGCAACGCCGTCACAGATGTGAATTGCGTCATACTGACAGGCATTCATGCAGTCGCCGAGACCGATGCAGCCGTAGATACACTCCTTCGGACCGCCGAAAAGCTGCTTTGCCATTTCGCATGAGCTTACGCCGTTGTATTCCATCTTGGTTTCGGCTTTGCCGCAGAAGCCCTGACACATGACGACCGCCGCCATGGGAGCAACCGAGCCCGCCGAAAGTCCGGTAACCTCTGCGATAGCCTTGGAAGCATCATTTCCTCCGGGGGCGCAGAGAGCAGTGTTTGTTGTAATTCCCTTTGAAAGAGCCGCCGCATAGCCGTCACAACCGGAGAAGCCGCATGCGCCGCAGTTTGCACCGGGGAGACATTCACGGATTGCCTCCGCCTTCTTATCGACGGGAACAGCCATAACGATGGAGGCAACTGCAAGTCCGAGACCCGCAATGAGTCCGATGACCGAAACGATCAGAATTGCTAAAACAATAGGATTCATATTCGCGCCTCCTTATGCAAAGATCTTGTCAACAACGCCTGCGAAGCCCAAGAACGAAAGGGAAACAAGCGAAGCGGCAACAAGTGTGATGGGCAGACCTTTAAGGAATTTCGGAATGTCGCAGGATTCGAGTCTTGAACGAACGCCTGCAAACATAATCATGGCGATCATAAATCCGACACCGCCGCCGATAGCACAGATAAGTGACTGCATAAAGTTGTAGCCGTTGTCAACGTTGAGTGTTACAACACCGAGAACCGCACAGTTCGTTGTGATAAGCGGAAGATAGATACCGAGCGCATTGTAAAGAGCCGGCATATACTTCTTGAGAATAATCTCAACCATCTGAACGAGTGCAGCGATGACGAGAATGAAAACGATAGTCTGAAGATATTCGAGATTATTGGCGACAAGCAGATACTTGTTTATAGGATATGTAACCGCTGTCGAAAGAGCCATAACGAAGATAACGGCAAGTGACATGCCGACCGCCGTATTCAGCTTCTTTGAAACGCCGAGGAACGGGCAGATGCCGAGAAATCGTGAAAGAACGAAGTTTTGAGTGAGAATCATTGTGAGCAATATGCTCAAAAGGCCTTTTGTCATTTCCATTATGCTTCAGCCTCCTTCTTCTCTTCACAGCTCTCGTGAGTGTCTCTGATGGAGCAGGATTTAGCCATCGGGCAGTTTTCACAGCCGTGGAGTACAGCCTTGGGCTTGCCCTTTGACTCGGCAATTTTATTTGCAAGAGCCATTACCATGCCGAATACAAAGAATCCGCCGGGAGCGAGAATAAATATAAGCATCGGGTTTTCGTTTAGGAAGGGGATTGAGAAACCGTTGAAGCTGCCACCGATGAGGTCGCTGATTCCGTTGAGGAATGTGCCGGCACCGAGAATCTCACGGATGGTGCCCATGACAAAGAGCGCGCCTGTGAAGCCGATTCCCATTCCGAGGCCGTCAACCGCCGAGGCGAGCACACCGTTTTTGCTTGCGAATGCTTCCGCTCTGCCGAGAATGATACAGTTAACAACGATAAGAGGAAGATAAACGCCGAGCTGTTCGTTGAGCACGGGGACAAAAGCCTTGACGAGCATCTGAACTATCGTAACAAACGAAGCGATGATAACGATGTATGCCGGGATACGAACTTTCTGCGGAATAACCTTTCTCAAAGCCGAGATAACGATATTAGAACAGATGAGAACGATTGAAGCCGAAACACCCATACCGATTGCACTTGAAACTGAGGTCGTTGTGGCGAGGGTGGGGCAGGTGCCGAGAACAAGGCGAAGAACAGGGTTTTCAATGATAAAGCCCTTGGTAAGCTCTTTGCCTAAGGATTTCTTTTCAGCCATCAGTTAGCACCTCCGTTTTCTGTAATGGTTTTGTAGTTTGCGAGAGCCTCGTTGACTGCCGTTGTCACGGCGTTGGATGTAATCGTTGCGCCCGTAAGAGCGAGGATCTCGTTGCTGTCGTGATCGGCGCTGTTCTTGGCTACCTTGATTCCGTCAACAAGGCCCTTGAATTGAGACTTGAAGGAATCTGTCTGAGCTTTCATACCAAGACCTGCAGTGTCGCTGATTGAGAGAATTTGAATTCCCGTAACCTTGCCTTCATTGTCAACGCCTGTCATAACAATAAGGTCGCCGCCGTAGCTCTTTGACGTTGTTGTGAAAACCATG
>USJJ01000017.1 GCA_900554995.1 uncultured Ruminococcus sp.
AACCGATTCAAACGTATATTGTTTCTTGTTGACCGTACTTCTCTTGGAGAACAGGCATCAGATGTATTCAAAGAAGTAAAGTTGGAAGACTTAATGACCCTTGATGAGATTTATAACATCAAGGGGCTTGCAGATAAAAATGGATGATTTCATTGTCGAGCACAACGGCAAATTTCTCAACAAATACACGGCTGACGGAATAATTTTTTCAACTCCGACGGGTTCGACCGCATATAACCTTTCGGCAGGCGGACCGGTTGTGGATCCGCAGATTGAAAGTATTTTGCTGACCCCGATATGCACACATTCGCTTTTTTCAAGGGCATTGATTTTTAAGCCCGACTCCCAATTTGTGCTACACGGCAAGGGCGATGTTGAAATCGGACTTTCCTGCGACGGCGAGGATGCAATACCGATCGAAAGCGGCTGTTCCGTCAGAATCCAAAAGGCGGATATGTGCGGTGAATTTATAAGAATAAAGAACGAAACGTTCCTTGAAATACTTAACAGCAAGCTCGAACAGAGACGGCTGTAAAAGGAGATACAAAAATATGAAAAAGAAAAGACACAGTATGATTCTCAAGCTCATTGAGATGTATGCGATCGGCACGCAGGAGGAGATGCTTGAAAAGCTCGAGGAAAACGGATTCAGCTCAACTCAGGCGACGGTTTCCCGTGATATTAAGGAGCTGAGACTTGTCAAGCAGATGGACAAGAACGGAGTGTATCGCTATGTTGAGGGTAAGAGCGAAACGGACGAGTATCTTTCAAAATTCACAACGATTTTTTCCCATTCCGTGCTCTCATCGGACTATGCACTTAACACAGTTGTAATCAAGTGCCACGTCGGTATGGCAAACGCCGCCTGCGCCGCATTTGACAATATGGAGTGGGAGGGTCTCGTAGGCACGATTGCGGGCGACGACACGATCTTTGCTCTTTGCAGAACAGAGGCTACCGCTCATGAGCTGAAGGAATCTATTGACAGAATCGTTAAGTCCTCTTCTCACAGCGCATAATTTTTTGATTAACGGATGTGATCATATGCTTACAAGTCTGAAAATTGAAAATGTTGCTATAATAGAGAGCGCCGCCATTGAGTTCGGCTGCGGACTTAATGTGCTGACGGGTGAGACGGGTGCAGGTAAATCAATCGTTATTGACTCGATCAATGCGATCCTCGGAGAACGCACCTCACGTGAAATTATCCGCACGGGAGCGCAGAACGCAAAGGTCTATGCCGTGTTTGAGGACGTTAACGACAAGGTGCGTGAGTTTCTCAACGATAACGGAATCGAATGTGAGGATGGGGTACTGATTATCAACCGAACTCTCAGCCGTGAGGGAAAAAATATCTGCCGAATCAACGGTGCACCCGTAACCGTATCAATGCTTCGTGAGATCGGTGCCGAGCTTATCGACATCCACGGTCAGCACGACAATCAGTCGCTTCTTTCACCTGAAAAGCATTGCGGATTTGTCGACAGCTATGCGAAAAATGACAGCCTGATAGCGGATTACCGTGAGAAATACGTCAGACTTTGTGATATCAGAAATAGGCTGAAAAAGATCACGACGGACGAGAGTTCAAAATCGCAGAGAATAGATTTTCTCACATATCAGATAGATGAACTTGAAAAAGCGGATATAAACGTGGGTGAGCGTGACGAGCTGAAAGCGAGAAAGGCGCTGATCAATAACTCTCAAAAGGTTATTGTAAGCCTCAATGCCGCATACGAGGCGCTCAGAGCCGACGGAGCCGGAATTGATATGATCGGCGAAGCGGAATCGGAAATTACAAGTGCATCCGAATATATGGAAAGTCTCGATGAAGCCGCCGAGAAAATTACCGACATAAGATATGAGCTTGACGATATTGCCGAGCTTGTGCGTGACGCAATGTCGGAGGTCGATTTTGATCCGTCCGAGCTTGACGATATCGAGGAAAGGCTCGATCTTCTCTACCGTATGTCGAAGAAATACGGCGCCACGGAGGAGGAGATGCTCGATTATCTTGCAAAGGCGAGGGAGGAACTTGACAATATCGCTTTCTCGGAGGAAAAGGTCAAGGAGCTCCGAAATAAGGAAAAAGAAGTCCTTGCCGAAACCGAGGCGGCGGCGGAAAAGCTGACCGAATCAAGAAAAAATGCAGGGGAGAGACTCAGCGGGGCGATCTGCTCGGAGCTTGAATTTCTCGATATGCCGAACGTCCGCTTTGTAGTAAAGTGCGACGATATAGGCTTGACCGAAAACGGCAGAGACGGAATTGAATTTCTTATCTCGGCGAATATCGGCGAGGAGCCGAAACCGCTTGCGAAGATTGCTTCGGGCGGCGAGCTGTCGAGAATTATGCTTGCGATAAAGAATGTTCTTGCCGAGACGGACGGTGTTGACACGATGATATTCGATGAAATTGATACCGGCGTCAGCGGCAGAGCGGCGCAGAAAATAGCAATGAAGCTCAGAAGTGCATCAAAGGGCAGACAGGTTATCTGTGTAACCCATCTTGCTCAGATTGCGGCGCAGGGCGACGTTCATCTTTATATCAGCAAGTCTGTTTCCGACGGCAAGACCTATACAAATATCAAGTCCCTCCTTGAGGAGGAACGTGTTGAGGAGATTGCACGCATTATGGGCGGTATGGAGATCACAAGGCTCCAGCTTGAAAGTGCAAGAGAAATGCTCCGAAACGCAGGAAATATATGAATTGACGGGCTGATTCGATTTTGCGGAACAGCCCGTTGTTGATATTTTGAAAAAAATGAAAATCTCGTTGGCATTTTTGAATTTCGGCAGATGAGCCGCACTATACAGGAAAAATGTATATTCTGCGTACAAATTTTGGGTATTGTATTTTTGTTCGGTTTATGATACAATGTAAAAAAATATAATGGAGATTGTGTAAAATGAGAAAGGAAAATTCAAGGACACGATACATAGCTTTGCTTTGTTCATTTATAATTGTTTTCAGCATCGTGCTCACGGGCTGCGGTGCAGGCAAGAAGATCACAAAGAACAAAAACTCCGCTGCAAACGGCGATGAGATACAGATCGGTCAGGGCAGCGACATTCTTGAGGGACCGACTCAGATCGTTGTCGGCGAAAACGGACAGTCCTATATTGTAGACAACGAAGGACATTCCGTTATTTATAACAATTCCACTCAGTCGGGCGGCTCGTATTCCGCAAGCAAAATCGCGACTACTGCGCCGAGAGTAACGACGAGCAGAAGAAAAAACACCACGAAGAAAAATACCACAACCAGAACAACTGCGGAACCGACCTCAACACCGAGTGCGGTTTATAACGCTCTTGCACCGCAGAGAAAGTTCGGCTTTAATGCGGCTTATGACTGGGGCGCGAAGTTCGTTAATTTCTACCTCTCCACAATCAGAATTTATTTCACATTCGACAATAAGGACTGGCTTATCGAGCTTTGGAAAGGCGAATATGCAATGGCAACGGTTGGCTGTGAGGTCGGCTTCTATTACAGAACTCACAATCAGAATGCGCTTGATACGCTCGGAGCGAACAATCTGCTTTATAAGAGCGTTGAGGATGAGGACGCAATGCCTGTTTCAATGAAGCTCTGGCAGTATGAAAAATCAACGGACGCAACCCCGAAAATGAAAATCGACTATGCTAAGAGAAACAGCTGGTGGGCGGCTGATTTCGAGACAGGCGTGCTCGAAAAGCACCGTGATCAGACGACACTTGTTATGATCGCCACGATTGATTTTCCGACATCGAGAATGAGAGATCTTTTCACCGACGGACTCGAGAAAGAGGGCTTCAAGGAAGGCTCGATCAACTCCTATAATAATATTGAAAGATTCAAGGTTGACGGTAATACCGTCACTGTTTGCTGGAAGAATTACGATTACAGCAAGGCACATAATAATGCGGACTGATTCTCGTATTTTTCCGAAAAAGCTATTGACTTTTGTATTAATATGGGTTACAATACCTATGCTAATAAATATTATGAAAGGATGAATTCGTATGAAAAAGTTCTTGGCAATTCTTATGGTAGCTGCTGTTTGTGCAACCGTAGCATTCTCAGTTCGTGCAGAGAATAATGCAGAGGAAGTTCCCGAAACAACAACTTCGTCAATCGAAGGCGCAGTTTCCGCACTTCAGAACGATGAGAAGGCTGAAAAGATCGCAGGCGAAATCGCTGATGCGATTAAGACAGGCGCTGCAAAAGAAGATGTTGCTGACCTCGTTGCTACTCTTGAGAAGTACATCAACGATAAAGGAATCGGATCCGATGAAATTAAGGACCCGGGCGCACTTCGTGATATCGCTGACGCATTCCTCACAGATGCAGGTGTAGACGTAGAGGCTCTTAACAATGCTATTTCAAACAGCATTATTGCTAACAAGGCTCTCGATCTCTATTACAAGCCTGAGAATGAGACAACAACAGAGCCGGAAGCTCCCACAGAGGAGCCGGAGACCGAAGTTCCCGCATGCGGCTTCGTTGGCTGATTCTGAAATTAAAATGCAGTTTAAAGGTGATGGAGTTTCCGTCACCTTTTTGCTTTCTATTGCTTATTTACCGTTTCTTAACAAATTTTTAATTTGTACGCAGTATTTTTATTGTCTAATAATATTAGTGGAATCGGTAGTGTCGGAAAGGATGGGGCGTGCGATATCCTCCTCCTTGACTTCTCTTTTCAGCGTTGGCAGTTCGTTGGTGTTCAGTTCATTACCTGTTCTGTTGAGAATCATCGTTTTTCCAATGCCGTAGTCGTTTGTGACAAGACGGAAACCGTCAGAGTCACCGCCGTCTTTCAGAAATTTACGGCTTTTGTCATCGGAAAAATCCGTGAACACCTTTATGATATTCAAACAGGCGGCGTCAAAATGATTGCTGCCGCTTTTTGACGTGACGGTGCATTGTTCGACCACGCCGTCGGATTTTGTGTAAAATGCGATGAAAACGCCGTTCGACACTGCACTGTAAACGTAATATATATTATGGCTTGTTACCGTGAAATCGGTACTTTTCAGCTCGGAGGATGAAAGGTTGTTGTATTTAATGAGAAATTCATCGACGTTGAGCTGCTTCTGACCCATGCAGGCGGTCAAAAAAATTATAATTAAAAGCGGAAATATTATTTTATAGGGTTTCATTTTATTCTCCCGTAAAATATTGATATTATATAGATATAGGAGTTAGGGGTGCGTTTATGCAGCAGAAAAAAAGAAAAAACAAAAAAATTATCATTCTCTGCTCGGTTTTGGCGGTTGTCGTTCTGACGGTTGTCGCCTATATGATCTTCAAGCCCGAGGAAAAACTCGCCGTAAGCACGGTTGAGGTCACGAAGCAGACGATTAATGAGACTCTTGACACAACGGGTACGGTATCAACCGCATCGGAGCAGTCATTTACTCTGATGAACAAGGTAAAGGTTAAAACTGTCAATGTCAAGGAGGGAGACGTTGTTAAGGCAGGCGATGTGCTTGCAACTTTTGACGTTTCTTCGCTCGAAACAGCCCTCAATGAAAAAGAGAATAACTATGAAAAGGCCCTTGCCGCGTATAATAAGGCGAAAAACTCCTCGTCTTCCGCAAGCGGAAAGATAAACTCAACCAAGAAACAGATTGCAGAGCTTGAAAAGAAGATTGAAACGCTCAAGGCTAAGACCTCGACAACAAAGCCGTCGTCAACGAAGAACGGCAACGGAGTAAAGGTCTCGGACGATCTTGTTAAAAGATTTATAAAGATTGCAAAGCGTTTCGGAGTGGAATACGACGAGGAAACGGCAAGAAGGGTACTTACCTCCATTCTTTCGGCAGGTTCAAGCAAATCGGATATCTCGGGACTCCTTGACAATCTCGGCAAAATTGCCGGGGGATCAGGCTCATTCGATATGAATGCATTTGCTCAGATGAGCGGCGGATCGAGTGCTCTCATCAATGCGGAAATGTCCCTTGTTCAGCTCAAGGCTCAGCTTGCAACTCTTGAACTCCAGACAAACGACACATATCTTTCCGTTTACAAGACGATTTATGAAAATGCGCAGTCCGAGTATCAGAAAGCCCTCAATCAGACAAATGAGATGAAAAAGGGCTGGATCGCAAGTGAAAAAGGACTTGTCAGCGAGGTTAATATAAAGGTCGGCGAGACTGTTGAAACGCAGACGGTTGTTGACGGAAAGAATGTTGACATCAGCTCGATCATTTCTTCCGTTTCATCGGGAATCGACGTTTCAAAGATGATCAGCTCATTCTTCGATTCGGACAAGGTTGGCATAAAGGTTCTTAATTATCCTCTCGTCGCCGATATTTCACTGAGTAAATACGATGTTCTTGATGTCAGCGTAAACCAGGAGGTTTCGGTCAAGTCGGCAAACAATGAAATCCACGAGGGCAGAGTTTCCTATGTCGGAGCTGTTGCAACATCAACGGGCAGCTCACTTGATCTCAATTCGATTATGACGGGCAGCGGCAGTTCAAACACAATCCCCGCTCAGGTTACAATTGAGGATGGAGACAAATCGTTCATTGTAGGCACCGATGTTGACATTTCGATCATCACGGATACTCAGGAAAATGCCCTTGTTGTGCCTGTTGAGGCGATTATAATCGACGGCTCGGATGTATATGTTTATGCCTATAACAAGGATAAATCAACCGCAGTTAAGAAAAAGGTTACACTCGGCATCTCCAATGATACATACTATCAGGTGCTTTCGGGTGTCAGCGAGGGAGATGTGCTGATAAAGAATACAAGCGGACTTGAGGATGGGGCGAAGGTTAAGCTGAAGTAACGGAGGACGACTGTGGATATCAGAGAGAATATACGCATTGCGATTTTCAGTATAAAAACGAATATGATGCGTTCGCTTCTGACTATGCTCGGAATCATAATCGGCGTCGCTTCCGTTATTGCGATTGTCACGATCGGTAACGGTGGACGTGATTACATAGTCGGAATGATCGAGGATATGGGATCGAATGCAATTCAGATTGCCGTCAATGTCAACACGGCGAATCAGTCGAATTATATCACCGAGGAGGATATTTCCTCAATTAAAAAGCTCGGAACGGTCAGCTATTGCTCACCTTATGAATTTTCGTTCGGTCAGGCGCAGGCGGGAAAGTATAACGGCTTTGTGTTTACAATCGCCGGCAACCAGGATCTTCTTTTCATCAATCAGATGACAACGAAATACGGAAGATCGTGGACAAAGGACGAGTATGATCAAAAGCGCAATGTCTGTATAATCAGCACACTCACCGCAAAGGATATTTTTGGTAAAGAAAACTGCGTCGGCGAGTCGATCAACTATACAGTGAATAACAAGACGACGTCGCTCAAGGTTATCGGCGTTGTTGATATGACGGAAAATTCGATGGTGTCGCAGGATCAGATGGAAAGTATAACCTCAATGTATTCCTCAAGCTCTTCAATGAGTATGGGAATGATAGCGATACCTGCGTCGCTAAACGGTGAACTGAACAACAAGGTGAACAGGTATTCGCAGGTTTACCTTATGGCGACGGACGGTGCTGATCTTGACAACACAGGTGAATCGGCGCTGAACCTCATAAAGACGAGGCACGGCAGCTTTGACGATTCGATATACACGCTCAACATTATGGCGACATACATTGACTTGCTTGATTCGGTTATCAACATTTTCACAACGTTCATTGCTGCAGTCAGCGCAATCTCGCTGTTAGTCGGCGGAATCGGAGTTATGAATATTATGCTCGTTTCAGTAACGGAGCGAACGAGGGAGATCGGTATCAGAAAGGCGCTTGGTGCCAAGACGTCGACAATTATGCTCCAGTTCCTGACGGAATCCGTGATACTGTGCTTGCTCGGAGGAGCGATAGGCTTTGTGCTCGGCGTAGGCGGAGCGTGGGCGGTTGCGGCTTATTTGAAGATACCGATAGCCGTCAAGTTCTCAACGGTTCTTATCGCCGTTGGATTCTCCAGTGCAATCGGAATTTTCTTCGGAATCTATCCGGCAAAGCGTGCAGCAAATATGACCCCGATCGAGGCACTGAGAAGAAATTAAGCAGAAAAATATTAAGCCTCACCCTGATTTGAAATCATCATCAAATCAGGGTGAGGCTTTTCTTATTCTTTTTCCTGAATAGGTTTGATAACTTTTTTATAAAGAACCGCGAATAGCATAACCGAAACAACCGATGCGGCAAAGTCTGCAATTGAATATGACCACCAAACAAGGTTGTCGTTGCCGATCGAAAGCCCGTATCGTGCAAGAATGTACGCAACCGGAATCAGAACGACAAGCTGACGGATGAACGATGAAATC
This sequence comes from uncultured Ruminococcus sp., assembly GCA_900554995.1. Lineage (GTDB taxonomy): Bacteria > Bacillota > Clostridia > Oscillospirales > Acutalibacteraceae > CAG-488. Next base: position 8,298 of record USJJ01000017.1, read on the forward strand.
ATCGAGAACATACTTTTTCCAAACGCCTGAAACGCACCGCTCAGGGCAATATTCATACCTGCGAAAAGGAAGCTGACGCTGATTATTTTCAGCGCGGGAATACCGATTCTCAGCATATCGGGTGTTGCCGAGAAAAAACCGAGAAGCAACTTAGGCAGTGCGAAGAAAATTATTGCACCGATCACGCTGAATATTTCCGCATACATTGTTGAGAGCTTGATAGTTTTGATCATACGGTGCTTTTTCTGTGCGCCGTAGTTGTAGGCGATAATCGGGATAACTCCGTTGTTAAGTCCGAATATCGGCATACAGATGAAGCTGTTGAGCTTGAAAAACGCACCGAATACGTTTACCGAAAGCTCCTTGCCAAGGGTGTAGACGATGAGTATTTTGTTCATAAAATATGTCATCACCGAGCCGATAGCGACCATAAGAATTGACGGAACACCGATCTTGTAAATCTCGCCGATGAAGCGTGCATCGGGTTTGAATTTTTTAAAATCAAGATGAAGATCGGGATTCTTGTTGCGGTTGAAATAAACGGCAAGAATAAATGCAATGATCTGACCGATAACCGTTGCGATTGCGGCTCCGCGAACGCCCATTTTGAACACAAAGATAAATACGGGGTCAAGAATAATATTGATTATTGCGCCGACGCCCTGGGTTATCATTGTGTAAAAGGTTCTGCCCGTCGACTGCAAAAGTCTTTCGTACATTATTTCAAAGAAAATTCCGAAGCTGGCGCCGCAGCATACCTGAAGATACTTTGTACCCTCGTCAATGATGTAGGGAATTGTTGTCTGTGAGCCGATAAAAAGACGTGAACCGAACACACCGAAAAGGAAAAATGCGATTGAACTGAGCAGGGCGAGGAATACGCCGTTTTCGGCAATTTTATTTGCACGTTCACCGTTCTTTTCGCCGAGAGCACGTGAGATCAAAGCGTTAACGCCGACCGCCGTGCCGGTTGCAAATCCGATCATAAGGTTTTGTGCGGGGAAAGAAAGCGAAACCGCTGTCAGCGATTCCTGATTAACCATTGCGACGAAAACCGAATCAACGATATTGTATAATGCCTGTACAAGCATTGAAATAATCATCGGCAACGACATATTAATAATCAATTTATTTATCGGCATAACACCCATTTTGTTCTCTTCCAATTTGTCATCTCCTCCGTTTTAGATACCCTGACATTATACCATATTGACAGAAAATTTGCTATACTAAGTTCACAAACAGCACACTGCTTATTTTGTGCAAGTTTACGGGATATATTAAAAAGTCGACACAAGGTGCCGGCTTTTATTGTTATTCAAATGAAAGACCGTACGGCCACTCGACAAGACTGCCGACGCTGTAAATGTTTTTGTAACCGAGAGCGGAAAGCTCGTCGGCGGCAAGCGATGCCCGTTCGCCCGTCTTGCAGTAGACAAGAATCGGAGTATCCTTTGACGGAATCAGCTCGGCGGCGGTGTCGGCATTGATTGTGTCAACGTCAAAATTGACAGCGCCCTCGGCGTGACCCGTGAAAAATTCCTCGTCGGTACGCACATCGAACATTATGCACTTCCCCGAGTCGAGCATCCTTTTGGCTTCTTCAAAATTTATCTTTGTGTATGTATTCATAATGACCTCGCTTAGACAGGTTATTTGACAATAATTTTTTGCTTTGCTTACGGTTGATAAAAATATCTCAGCCTCCCCTTATTGTAAGGGGGACCGCTTGCGGTGGAAGGAATAAAATACAGTCTTAATAAATCCGTTTTTCTTGTTCGTCAACCCATAAATTCTGCGCCTATATCCTCGCCGAGACCGTTGCAGGTGTAGCGCAGCTTTATATTGTCACCGTTTTTGACGGTGTATTTATTAACTCCGTAGTTCGGAAAAACTCCGTTTACGGAATACATCCAGCCCGATTGCGTTCCGCAGTCCTTTTCGTAAAGCTGATGTATTCCTCTTATATATTCGCTGTCGTAGCCGGGGGTGTAAACATACTCAAGCTGAATCCCCGATTTTCGGCAGTATGTGCATTTCTCGGGGCAAGTGTGCTCCTTGCAGACCTTTTTCAGCACATCGAAAACCGTACTGCCCTCGGCAACGCTTACCGTTGTCTCTCTGAGAATATACCCGTTTTTCGGCAGAAACGCTTTCTTCTCGGGACGGAGATTTCCGAGATTGTTAAGGATTGTTTTACACTCAATTTCAATCGTGCAGGTTACTGACTTGACTCGCTTCTTTGTTGTCGCACTTGTGGCTTTTTGAGACTTAGCGGTCGTGGGGACAGCGGACGCTTTTCCTGCTGCCGCCTTTGTTGTTGCCGAAGATGCGGTGGACGACGTCGTTGTAGTGTAAGAGGTTGTCGATTTTGCAAATGATGCAGTTGTCGTCAGGGATTCGGCTTCGGTTGTCGTAATGCCCGATTTTGAGGTTGTGTTCTCAACCTTTGTGACTGTCATTCCGCATCCCGAAAGAAGAATCAGGACGGAAACGAGCAGAAGAGAAATATACTTATTCATATTTTTATCCTTTCTCAATGATTAAACAGCCCGTATTTTTTTGCTACACGGTCAAAGGTGTCTTTGATATACGGTGTCGCAAGCAACAAAGCAACAAATGTTGTTACTGCGTGGATCGCATTGAAGCTCAGCCCCGAAATGTAGACGGGGAGCATCGTCTTTATGCTGAGATTTGCGCTGTAAAAGAGTGCGGAGCTTGTGTCAACGATAAATCCGTAAACGGCAAAGCAGAGAAGTCCGCCGACAGCCGCCACCGCCCAGCGATTGCCGCCGAGCTTTTTATTGTAGAAAATCAGTCCGCACAGAAATGCGACAAGACCCATTCCGAACATCTGAAACGGAGTGTATGTGCCCTGACCGAAGATTATGTTTGAAACAAGCATTGAGAGCGCACCGCTGAGAAAGCCGACGTAAGGTCCAAATGAAATTGCCGCAAGGATAACAATTGCACAGGTCAATTTAACCTGCGGCAGCATAAACAGAACCGCGCGCCCCGCAACGGCGAGGGCGACAATACAGGCAATTGCGACAAGCTCACGGGTGTGCAGCTTCTTTTTTTCAAGAGAGAAGAAAAGAAGGACGAGAGCGAGTATAATAATCAGTGCGCTTGCAAGGTAATATTGCTTGCCGTCGACGAGCTTCCAACAGCCGAAGATGACGGCAGGCACAGCGATGAGAAAGATCAGAAGTGAGATTATTTTTTTAGACATCTTATCACGTCCTCATCCGTCACGGCACCGTCAATGTATCCGTTTGAAATCTTATTGGCGGCGGTGGTATAAAATCTGTTGCCGTTGAAAAACTCGGCAGTCGGGCTGACGGCGGAAATATTTTTATCAAAAAGCATTGCGCAAAGCTCCGTATTTTTGGCGCAAAACTCAATGTCGTGGGAGATAAGAACGACGGTTCTGCCTTTTGATTTCAGACGAGAGATTATATCGGCGAATGTTTCCTTAAACTCGGCGTCCATTCCCTTGGTCGGCTCGTCGAAGAAATAGATATCACGATCGCAGAGCAAAATTTTGGCAAGCGCAAGGCGCTGCTGCTCACCTCCGCTGATGTCATAGGGATGAGAGGAAAAGAGACTGGAGATACCTGTAATTTCGGCGATCTTTTCAACCTGCTCCGTGTCACGGCACATCTCTTCAAGCTCCTCGAGAACCGTTCTTGAAGCAAAAAGCGATCTGACGTCCTGCGGAAGAACCGATATTGTACCGTTGATCTTTATTTTTCCGTTATACGGCTTTTCGATCTTTGAGACGAGCTTTGAAAGCGTGGTCTTGCCTGCACCATTACCGCCGAGCAGAGCGAAGATACAGCCCTTTGGAATTTTCAAGTTAAGAGAGGCGAGAATATCATCACCGGTCTTCTCATATCTG
>USJJ01000018.1 GCA_900554995.1 uncultured Ruminococcus sp.
GTGAGGATCAGAATCGTTCCGACAATCTGAACAGCGTCAAGCCTTTCGCCGAGGACAACTGCGGAAACAATAATCGCAGTAACCGGATCTATGTAGCTGAACACAGCGGTCGTCTGCGCGGGAATTTTCTGCACGGATGAAAAATAAATCATATATGCAATTCCCGTGTGGAACACGCCGACTATCAGCATAAATACAACCGACTTTGTATCGAAAACAAATGCCGTTACATCCTCGGTCAGCAGTACATACGGAATCATCGTTACTGCGGCAACCGAGAGCTGAACAAAGGTTGTTTCAACAGGTGAAAGATCACGGACAAATTTATTGATAACAATAACCGTGCTGTATAAAGCGGCTGCGGCAAGTCCGAGCATAATTCCTTTTACGCTCTTTGTTGCGCCCGTGACAACACCGGAAATAAGCACCGCTCCGATAACGGCAACAATAACGCTGACTGCCTTTGCCCCTGTCAAACGTTCCTTGAGAATGAACGGTGAAACAAGAACAACAATAACGGGCGCCATATAGTAACAGAGCGTTGCGACCGTAACACCCGTGAATCTGTATGCCTCAAAAAGGCATATCCAGTTGAACGCCATAGCTATTCCCGACGGAATCAACAGCTTAAGATTTTTCCCGATCGCCTTTCTGTCGAATCCGTGACCGCTGACTGCCATAAATATGCCGATAAAAAGGCTTCCTGTGACCGCCCTCGTAAGAGAAATAAATGACGACGGGAAGTTTATGTTGTTGACAAACGGTCCCAATGTACCGAAAGCAAGCATTGCGAACGCCATAAATAATTTGTATCTGCTATTTGAGTGTGACAATGCTTACTCCGTCCTCTCCCTCTCCGAACGTGCCGAGACGTGAAGTTTTAACATACTTTGATTTTTTGAGATAATCCCTGACAGCCGAGCGCAGTACACCCGTACCCTTGCCGTGAATTACCGTAAATTCGTTTATGCCCATTCTCAGCGCATGGTCAATGTAGCGATCAAGCTCCAATATGCCCTCCTCGACCGTCATTCCCCTGAGATCAACGCTTGTCTGAGCCTTCATATTCATACGGCTTTCCATTCTTCCCGTGGCAACGGTGCGTTTCTTTTCAGCGCTCTTTTTCTTCTCGATAAGCCGCAGATTTTCTTCCTTGACTCTTGTTTTCATCGTTCCCATCTGAACGGTGACAAGTCCTTTTTTATCTTTCAACGTGACAACGGTTGCTTCGTTTCCGATATCGGCTATGATTACCGTATCGCCGATTTTAAGCGGACGCGGCAGTACGTAATCCTCGTCGTTTCCGAGTGCCACAATCGGGTCGGACGCCGAGTCGATCGCATTGAGATCCTTTTTGATAACCGCCCTTGCACGGCGTGCCATCTCGGCGGCGTTTTTCTCCTTAGCCTGCTGTTTTTTAAGCATTTCAAGATCGTTGAGTAGCTGATATGCCTCACGCTTCGCCTGCTCCGTTATCCTGACTGCTTGTCCCTTAGCGTCCTCAAGCTCCTTTTGCCTGAGAGTTTCGATATCCGCTTTCAACTTCTGTGCCTTTTCAAGCTCACGGTCGGCTTCCTCACGGATTTTCCTCGCCTCTTCACGTTCCTTTTCCATCTTCGCACGGCTCTGTTCAAGCCTGTCTACGACGTCCTCAAAGCGAACGTTTTCGTTTGAAACAAGCTCCTGTGCGTGCTCGATTATTTCATCGCTGATACCGAGCCTTTTTGAAATTGCAAAGGCATTTGAACGACCGGGGATACCTATTAACAGCCTGTAAGTCGGTTTGAGCGACTGAACGTCAAATTCACAGCTTCCGTTTATTACACCGGGAGTCTGCAAGGCATAGGATTTAAGCTCGGCATAATGCGTTGTCGCCGCAATCTTTGCTCCCTGCTTCCTGAGCTGTTCGAGGATCGACACGGCGAGCGCCGCACCCTCGATCGGATCGGTTCCCGCGCCGAGCTCATCAATCAGCACAAGGCTTCTGTCATCGGCTTCTTCCAGTATACTCACAATCTTTGTCATATGGGACGAGAACGTTGAAAGAGACTGCTCAATGCTCTGCTCATCGCCGATATCGGCAAGCACGTGGTCGAACACCGATATTCTGCTCCTGTCGTCAACAGTGAGCATAAGTCCGCACATCGCCATAAGCGACATAAGACCGATGGTCTTAATCGAGACGGTTTTACCGCCCGTGTTCGGACCTGTGATAACTATTGTGTCAAAGTCTGTTCCGAGGCTGATATCAACGGGGACGACCTTGTTTTTATCAATCAACGGGTGCCTTGCTCTTCTGAGCTCGATAATACCCTCATTATTAAGCTGAGGCACGCTCGCTCTCATCGCATATGCAAGCTGAGCCTTTGCGAAGATGAGATTCAGCTCAACCGCACATTCATAGCTGCTCTTAATCGAATTGGCAAAGCTGCCGACATTCGCCGAAAGCTCGGCAAGGATGCGGTCAATCTCGTCCTCTTCCTTATTTTTGAGCAGTTTGATCTGGTTATTAGCTTCGACTATCGGCATCGGTTCAATGAAAACCGTTGCGCCGCTCGATGAAGTGTCGTGCACAAGACCGGGTACCTCTCCTCTATACTCATTCCTGACGGGGATAACGTATCTGCCGTTTCTCATTGTAATAATGTTGTCCTGAAGATACTTCGAGAAATTTGAATTATGAGTATATTTACCGAGCTGATCCCTTACCTTTGATTCCTGAGTGCGAATTTTTCTTCTGATATCCGCAAGCGTCGGAGATGCGTTATCTGCAATCTCCTCCTCGGAGATAATCGCCGTCGTTATGGAATCCTCAAGGAATCTGTTCGGGACAAGGGCGTTGAAATAGATATCGAGTACCGTCGCTACGCCCTCGTTTGTGCTCCTCCACTGCGAAATCGTTCTTATAACGTGAAGAACCGACGCAACGTTAAGAAGCTCTTTGAGACTTAGCGTACTGCCTGCATCCGCACGGTAAAGTGCGTTATTAACGTTTGTAAGTCCGCCGAAGGCAGGTCCGCCGAAACGGGCAAGGAGCATATGGGCGTCCCTCGTCTGATTCATAAGCGCCTGCGCCGAGGCAAGCTCGGACTGCGGTTCAAGGTTAAGAGCGGCAAGCCGAGCATCCTCGCATGAGGTATGCCGAGCCAGTAGCTCAAGCACCTTGTCAAGTTCAAGTGCAAGATGATGTCGGTTCATTTTGCTCATCCTTTCATTACTTTATAAAAATCCAGAGTTTTAAACTTCTTTGATGTCTGTGCCAGCAGGAATTTTTCCGTCACGTCGCTGAGCATATTCAGGCTCTCTTCTCCGAGGGTGAACGAAAACAGCTTTTCGTTCTCGCTGTAACATATATGCCTCATCGCACGTAATACTCCCGACGGAAGTATTATTCCCGAGTGTCTTGATCTGCATTTTTCGCAGAAAATCCGACCCTCCACGGGACTGAAAAGGAAATCACCCTCGTATTCCTCCCCGCAGTCACCGCAAACGACGAGATCGGGCATATAACCCGCAAGACACAGCAATCGCAATTCAACAACCGCTTTAAGCTGCAGCTGAGGTCTTTTTTTGTTCATAAGCATATGTAGAGCGTTGAGGATAAGCCGCAGAAATTCATCCGCGTCGTCCTCAACGGGAGCAAGCTCACCTGCAAGCTCGCAGAAATACTGCGCCAGTGCGAGAGCCTCAATGTCGTTTCTGAGATCAAAAAAGATCTCCTTTGGCTGAGCCTCGTCTACCGAATAGGCGTCTCTGCCCCTGTAAATAGAATAGGTACCGTAGGCAAAGAGCTGAGTAGCACTCTGCGATCTGCTCTTTATTCTCTTGGCACCTCTAACAAAGGCTCTGATAACGCCGTGGTCACGGGTCAGCAGGGTTACAAGACGGTCATCCTCGCCCGTCTGCTGTTCCCTGATTATCAGTCCGTCCGTCCGAAACTTCATTCTTGCTCTCCTGTGTTGAAATATGCTTGTATTGAAGATAGTCGCAAATCTTTCCGCTTGAGGCAAATTTATCCCATGCGGCAAGATCCTTATAACTGTTTTTCATATAATAATCCCTCCAAATATAATTATTTGCAGGGATCATTTTAATTATTTAATTTTACGAATGGTAATGAAAACCACCGTCATTTGATCGCCTATTTTTAAAGCGGCACCGTGTACCTTAATCAAGACCGAAATTGTGAATCAGTCCCTCACGATTGCGCCAGCCCTCTTTCACCTTGACCCAACAGCGCAGGTTGATATGACACTGGAAAAATTTTTCCATATCCTCCCTTGCTCTTGTGGAAATGCGCTTGAGCATAGCTCCGTTTTTGCCGATTATAATTCCCTTGTGGCTGTCCTTTTCACAATATATAACAGCCTCTATATCCATTATATCCGAATTCTCACGCTCACGCATTTTTTCAATGCTGACGGCAACTCCGTGCGGAATCTCTCTGTCAAGATTTCTGAGGAGCTTTTCACGGATGATCTCCGCCGCAATAACACGCTCGGGCTGATCGGTCAGCGTGTCCTCCGGGAAGAAGAAAACGCTTTCCTCTGCAAGTTTTTTAAGCTCGCCGAGGAGCTCGTCCATATTTATTCCCCTCAAAGCCGAAACAGGAACGATTGCCTCAAAATCATATATTTTTGAAAGTTCGAGTATTCTTTCCATAAGCACTTCCTTATCGGGAAGTGTGTCAACCTTATTGATTGCGAGGATAACGGGCATCTTCTGCTTTTTGAATTTTTCGACAAGCTCAAGCTCTGCGGTTCTCAGTTCTCCCTCGGGCTCAACGACAAACAAGCAGGCGTCAACGCCCGAAACGCTGTCGGAAACAGCCTGAACCATCTTTTCGCCGAGCTTCGTCCTCGGTCTGTGGAAGCCGGGGGTGTCGGTAAATACAAGCTGAGTGTCACCCTCTGTGAGAACGCCCATAATTTTGGTTCTCGTTGTCTGCGGCTTATCTGAAACTATGGCAATTTTCTGACCGAGCAGACGGTTAAGAATCGACGATTTTCCGACATTAGGGCAACCGACAATGGCAATAAATGCTGTCTTTGTCATCAGTTATCCTCCGAATAGTAGCTGTCGTTTCTTTTAAGTCCGAGCTGGGTGAGGACAGCCTCTTCCTTTTCACGCATACGAACCCTTTCAAGTCCCTCTGCCTCGTGATCATAGCCGAGAAGATGAAGCATTGAATGTACCGTAAGGAATGCGATTTCACGCTGAAGAGAATGGCCGTAAAGGTCAGCCTGCATAACTGCGTGCTGCATCGAAATAACGATATCTCCGAGAACCTTTGCACCCGTATCGTGGTTAATATCGTATTCGCCGTTCTCACCGAGCGGGAAAGAGAGCACGTCCGTGCTTCTGTCAACGTGGCGGTACTCACGGTTAAGCTCGTGAATTATTTCGTCGTCGACAAAGCGAACGCTGATCTCTGCCGAGCCCTCAAAATGCTCGTTGACAAGAACCGCGTTACAGCAGCGGCGAATCAACATTCTTACTCCTGTCGGTATCTTAACTTCCTTCTGATCGTTTGTGATAATAACCTTAATCTTATCGCTCATCGTCTTTTCTTTGCCTCCTCATATTTTTCGTACGCCCTGATGATATCCTGTACCAGCTTGTGACGTACAACATCCTTCTCGGAAAATCTTACTGTTTTTATATCGTCTACATTTTTGAGTATCTTGGTTATTTCAACCAGTCCCGAACGCTTTCCGTCGGGCAGGTCAATTTGCGTTATGTCACCCGTAACGACCATCTTTGAATTGAATCCGAGACGTGTCAGGAACATTTTCATCTGCTCCGTTGTGGTGTTCTGCGCCTCATCAAGAATAATAAAGCTGTCGTCAAGGGTTCGTCCGCGCATATATGCGAGCGGAGCTACCTCGATATTGCCTCGTTCCTGATACCGCTGAAAATTCTCGGCGCCGAGCATATCGAAAAGTGCGTCGTAAAGCGGTCTGAGATACGGATCAACCTTTTGCTGAAGATCACCCGGCAAAAATCCCAGCTTCTCGCCCGCCTCGACCGCAGGGCGTGTCAGGATAATTCTGTTGACCTCCTTGGCACGGAATGCGCTGACCGCCATCGCAACGGCAAGATATGTTTTGCCCGTGCCGGCAGGACCGACGCCGATTACAATTGTGTTGTCACGTATTGCCTGAACATATTTTTCCTGACCGAGTGTTTTCGGCTTAACGGGTCTGCCCTTTGTTGTCATACAAATACAGTCGCCGTTCATATTCTTGAGTTGATCCTCGTACCCGTCGTCGACAAGCGACGTAACGTACCGGACATTCTGTTCATTGAGCGATTCGCCCTTATTGATAAGATCGAGCAGTCCGTTCACCGCTCTGACGGCAAGCGAAACATTTTCAGCCTCGCCGCTTATCTTCATCTCGGCTCCACGGCACACGACAGAAACCGAATACTTCTTCTCTATGTACTTTATATTCTCGTCAAAGCTGCCGAAGAGGCTCACAGCCTGCTCCATACGCTCGAAATTAATTACCTGTTCAAACAACCGATAAACTCCGCCTTCCGATAATATTTTATTGAATATCAATAAAAATTACATTAACCGTTAGTATTATAACACAGTTTTATCGAAAAGTCACAGATTTAATCTTTAAAGTTAAACATAATTTTCGACTAATTTTTGTGCAAAATGTATACGACATCAACATTAAAAGAACCTTGACGAAACTTGAAAATTTTGATATCATTTTATAGACAGGAGTGGTTAGTATTGGCAGACAATAAAAAGAAGAAATCCGAATCGGGCTTCTTCACCGAAAAGATCACTGTTCCGTGGCTCATTGTCACAATTATTTCGATGATATCTTTTCTCGCTTTTCTCATCGCAATGTTTTTCGGTAAATTCACTTCCATCTTCTTTGGAATTTTCATTCTGGCTATTGCCGCCGTGGTTTTGCTTGACGGAATACATAAGAAAAAGGAAAACTATATTTCCGGAAACCTTAATTTCATAATGGTTGCACTCTGTGTTATCTGCGCCGTGATCATTATGAATATGTAAATCGGATTTAATGGCATAACGCTATTAATATAACAGCATTAATGCTAAAAAAAACGGGGGTTATTAACAATGAAACAAACAGTATTCAAATCAGTAACTGCATTGCTTTGCGTTATTGCAATCTGCGTTTGCGCAACAATTGCAATCGGCAAATACAGCTCTGCTATGGTTGATGTTGCTAAGCTGACTCCTGCTGCGCCGGCATCCTCGTCAGGCAACGGCAGCAGCACCGCTGCGGGCGGCGACAATGCAGCTCCGTCAACCGACGATCCGGCTGCACCGAGCGACAACGGCACAGGCACCGACGCAACCGATCCTGCGGCTGATCCGAATGCAGGCGCAACCGACGGCGGATCTTCAGCGAGCACATCCACAGGCGGAAAGACTTCAACAGGCGGAAAGACAAATACGGCTTCCGACCCCACAAAGTATTCCAAAGCGCAGATAGTTGCTTACTACAACAATTCTATCAAGGCTACCGCAAAGGTTAAAAAGCTCACTGTCACAAAGAATGAGGCTATTTCAATCGTTGTCGACACAATGAAGCCGAATAACAACACGCTTAAGAAGATCATCAACGAAAGTGTTCTTTCAAAGTACGCTAAGCCGTCTACATACACAAACACATTTACAAACGGTGTTGCCGCCGACAAGACTAAAGCTGAGGATTTCCTCCCGAGAACAAGACTTCAATCTGCCGGCGTTAAATCGGCAAGCATTACAAAGAGCGGTTCAAATTACCTTGTAACAATCGTTACAATCGCAGAAAAGACAACTCTTGAAAATCCGAAGCCGAAGTATGCCGATCAGTGCGCAGCTCCGCTTGATCTTGCAAGCGTTGACCTCGGACCGATCAAGATTACTCAGGCAGATATCAACTATCCCGGGGTAACTCTCAAGGCTACTGTTAATGCAAACGGAACGCTCGTTTCCAGCTCAATCAATCAGCCGCTTAACGGCACGGGTACAGCAAACGTTATCGGTCTCAAGCCGTCAGCAACGGTTCACGGCGCATGGACTCAGCAGAATACTTACAAGTATTGATTTTCAAAAAAGTTTCCGACTCTCTTAACGGGAGTCGGATTTTTTATTTACCCTGTTCTTTTCCTTTGCCAATCCCTGCGCAACCTTCGGAAAGCTGTTCTCGGTAGCCGAGGTCGGCTGAATCTCATAAGTCCCGTACTTATGCAATATATCCGCACAGCTTTCGGGATCGTGCATAACAGGCTCGTCTATCGGAAGATAAACTTTTTCTTTTTCGTTTTTCACACTCTCACCTCCGCATTATTGTTTGTCGATAATTCCGACAAAATTCCTTGACTTTACCAAAAATTTGTGGTATAATTTGACATCATATCAGTAGCGGGCGTGGAACAATTTTCACGTCCGCCCATATTATTATATAAACACATATCGGAGGTAACGCAATGGATTCTCTAATCCCCTTTTTTGATCCAATTCGTGGTGTCACAATGCCGGCGTTAATAATTAAGATTTTCCTCGCCGTTTTCTTCGGCGGCCTGATCGGTCTTGAAAGAGGTCATAAGCACAGAGCTGCGGGAAGCCGTACATATATGATTGTATGCCTCGGCGCAGCATTGACTATGATACTCAGTCATTACGAGACATACATTATGAGAAATCTGTGGGAAGAAATCGCCAAAATGTTGGGCAAACAGGTTGACGTTTCAAGATACAGTGCAAAAGTTATCAGCGGTATCGGTTTCCTCGGTGCCGGTACAATAATTGTCACGGGCCGTCAGGAAATAAAAGGACTCACAACCGCCGCCGGACTTTGGGCGTCGGCGTGTATGGGTCTTGCCATCGGCTCAGGATATTATGAGTGTGCGATTCTTGGATTCTTACTTATTTTGCTCACGACAATTGTATTTGAAAAAATCAGTTCTTGGGTTATATCCAACGCCCGAAATATGGATCTCTACGTTGAATTTGAAAAAATCGAAAATCTCGGAGAGATAATCAATACATTTAAGGAAATGAATATTCAGATTTTTGATGTTGACATTCAACGGGAAAAACAATCTAACGGCGTTACTATCGGAGCCGTAATTTCTTCCAGATTACCTAAGAAAGAAACTCATTCAAACGTTATGTCGAGAATTTCAAAATTCGACTTTGTAACCGTCGTTGACGAAATTTAACAGGGAGGTATAAGATTATGTTTGATTTTTTAGATCCGTTAAGAGAAGTCACTACCCTCTCTGTTTTTATCAAAATGTTTTTAGCGGTTATATGCGGCGGTGCAATCGGTATCGAACGTGAGCATAAGCGCCGTACCGCAGGCTTCAGAACACATATTTTGATTTGTCTCGGTGCTTGTATGACAACAATGATCAGCCACTTTATGTTTTCATATCTGCACCTGTATACTGATGTATCACGTCTCGGTGCCGGTGTTGTCGCAGGTATCGGTTTCATCGGCGCAGGCACGATAATCGTAACCAAACGACGTCAGGTCAAAGGACTTACAACAGCGGCAGGTCTCTGGACCTGTGCTATCATCGGTCTTGCAATCGGTGCCGGGTATTTTGAGGCTGCCGTACTTTCTACAATCGTCATCCTCCTTGCAGAAATTTTCTTCTCAAGATTTGAATACTGGGTTCTTGATAATGCAAGAAACATCAACATCTATGTTGAATATTCGGGAACGGATAATCTCGATTCGGTTATCCGTATGCTCAAAACATATCGCGTCATTATCCTTGACCTTGAAATCACAAAATCCGGTTCCAATTCCTGTGCAATTTTCCAGCTTCAGCTCCCGAAAAAGCTGTCACACGACAAGCTGATGACAGTTGTATCCACCTCCGAAGGAGTTATTTCGGTTGAGGAACTGTAATACTATTTATAATAAAAGAGCTCGATTGATTCGGGCTCTTTCCTTTTTTCGGGTGCAAATTACCCTTGATTTCGTCCGAATCACATATTTTTTCTTTAAAAGTTTTATTTCTCAAGAAATAATTAGAATATTTTTACAAAAATACTTGACAATAAATATGCAAAAGTGATAGAATACCAAGGATTGATAATGTGATTCATTATGTGTCCGTTTGGGCAGAACCGATCACTGTCAAAATATTCAAGAAAGGAGATGTAATCCAAAAGGATTGCATCTCCTTTCTTTATTTATGCAGATTTTCATTGCTCGCTTATTCGTTTTTTCTTTATCTTTGTAGCCTTAAAAAGAAAGTTCATAAAAAGTATAGATATGCTTACCATTAAACAAATTACAGAAAACACAGAGGCGGTACTCCGCGGACTGGAAAAGAAGCATTTCAAGAATGCAAAAGAGACGATTGACGAAGTCATCACCCTCAACGACAAGAGACGTACTACGCAAAACCTATTAGATAAGAATCTGGCAGAGGTTAACTCACTTTCCCGTACTATCGGTCAGTTGATGAAAGAAGGAAAGAAAGAAGAAGCCGAAGCTGCACGTGCACGTGTTGCCGAACTGAAAGAAAGCAACAAAGCGCTGGACGCTACCATGACACAGGCTGCTACAGACATGCAGAATCTACTTTATACCATCCCCAACATCCCTTATGACAGCGTACCTGAAGGTGTAGGTGCCGAAGACAACGTCGTAGAAAAGATGGGAGGTATGGAAACAGAACTTCCCAAAGATGCACTGCCTCATTGGGAACTGGCTAAAAAATATGATTTAATCGATTTTGACCTCGGTGTAAAGATTACAGGGGCAGGTTTCCCTGTATATAAAGGAAAAGGTGCCCAGCTGCAACGCGCTCTGATCAACTTCTTTCTGGACGAGGCACGCAAGTCCGGATATACAGAGATCATGCCACCGACAGTAGTCAATGCAGCTTCCGGTTATGGTACCGGACAACTTCCCGACAAAGAAGGACAAATGTATCATTGCGAAGTAGATGATCTTTATCTGATTCCGACAGCCGAAGTGCCTGTTACCAATATCTACCGCGATGTTATTCTGGAAGAGAAACAGTTGCCGATCATGAATTGTGCGTACACACAATGTTTCCGTCGCGAAGCAGGTTCTTACGGTAAAGACGTACGTGGTCTGAACCGCCTGCACGAATTCTCCAAAGTAGAATTAGTACGCATCGACAAGCCGGAACACTCCAAAGAATCTCACCAGCAAATGCTCGACCACGTAGAAGGTCTATTGCAAAAACTGGAACTTCCATACCGTATTCTCCGTTTGTGTGGTGGCGACATGAGCTTTACCGCTGCGCTATGCTTCGATTTCGAAGTATATTCCGAAGCACAGAAGCGCTGGCTGGAAGTAAGTTCCGTATCCAACTTCGACACCTACCAGGCTAACCGCCTGAAATGCCGCTACCGTAGTGCAGAAAAGAAAACAGAACTTTGCCATACACTGAACGGTTCAGCATTAGCATTACCACGCATCGTCGCCGCCTTACTGGAAAACAATCAAACCCCCGAAGGTATCAGAATACCTAAAGCATTGGTTCCATATTGCGGTTTCGACCTGATAGACTAAGAAACTTTTTACTCCTGTAAGAACAAGACATATTTGCCCCTTACAGGAGTTTTCTTTATTTATTAACCTTTAACACATTTACCCCCATGACAAAAAACACAAAAAGTTTTGCATTGCCATTGGCATTCATTGGCGTCATGTTCTTCTCATTGGGCTTCGCCCTTGGTATCAACTCCGTACTAGTCCCCGTTTTGAAAGGGTCGCTGGAAATCAGTTCAGCCGAATCGTACTTGATCATTGCCGCTACTTTCATTCCATTTCTTATCTTTGGTTATCCGGCAGGACTTACAATTAAAAAGATTGGATACAAACGGACAATGGTCCTTTCATTCCTTATGTTTGCCATAGCTTTCGGGCTTTTTATACCATCGGCAAGTTATGAAAGTTTTCCTCTATTTTTGCTGGCCTCCTTCATCAGCGGAACCGCCAATGCCTATCTGCAGGCTGCCGTAAACCCATACATCACCATTCTGGGACCGATAGACAGTGCCGCCAAACGCATTAGCATTATGGGTATATGCAATAAACTTGCATGGCCAATCCCCCCTTTATTCCTGGCGTTTCTTATCGGAAAAGAAGTAACTGATATTACCGTCTCCGACCTGTTTTTGCCCTTCTACGTTATT
>USJJ01000019.1 GCA_900554995.1 uncultured Ruminococcus sp.
TACTCGGCCAAAGACAGAATCCGTCCGAATATTTGCAAGTCAGGACAAGTCCCCTCATCTTAGCTGTTTTAACTGTGCTTACCCACTGCTTTGCCGAGAAATCGGCAGGCTTAAAATATTTTTCGGGTTCACGTCCCGTTCCCCACTCCGTGTTACAGAACGTATTCATTCCGAAATGGATAAACGCCATGAACTCCGTGTTCATAAAATCTATCTGCGCCTTTGACGGCACAACCCTGTTTGCTCTTTCAATATAATCCGACATAGCAATTCGATTCCTATCTGAATTAGTAATTTAATTACAGCTATTGTATCATTTTTGCCGAACAAATGCAATTATTTTTATTAATCGGATTGACTGTTTTGGTTTAAATTAGTATAATTAATTTATATCTATAATGGAGGCAGTATGTAATGAAAAAGTTTCTCAAAATCATCATCTCTTCCCTGCTTGTTCTCGCCCTTATGCTCGGCGTCGGAACAATCGCTTTTGCCGAAGAGAACACATCGAACAAGCTTACGGTTATTTCTTCAAATGTTGCGGGACTTCCGATTCCGTCAAAGTTTGACAAAGACGGCAAGGTTGTTCCCAAAACTCAGAAAATCATGGGTGAAATGCTCAACAACAGCGGCATTGACATTATCTGTGTTCAGGAAGATTTCCAGTATCATGCGATCCTCGCAAAGCAGATGACAAACTATCCCTACAAGACATATACAAGCGGCGGCGTTCCTGTCGGTGACGGCTTGAACATTTTCTCCAAGTATCCTATCTACAACATCGAGCGTGTTGAATGGGAGGCTTACAACGGAATTCTCGACGCTGCAAACGACGGACTTACACCCAAGGGCTTCCTTAAATGCACGGTTGATTTTAACGGTGTTCTTGTTGATGTATATGACACTCACCTTGACGCTAACGGATCTCTCGCCGACTGTGCGGCAAAGAAGGCTCAGCTTGAGCAGCTCAAGGCATATATAAACGAAAATTCCAAGGATATGCCGGTTATTATCACCGGTGACATGAATATTGCTATGCACTGTGACATCAATGCGGAATTCTATCCCGTAATGATTGAAAACGGCGGATTCAAGGACGCATGGTCAGAGTATTGCAATGACGGCGTTTATTTCACGGAGCGTCTCTCGTCCGAGGTTAATGCCGAATATGAGGCAAAATTCGGCGGAAACTATTGGGGTCGCTGGGATTCCGTTGAGCGTGTTGTTTATCGCAGCAGCAGTAACGTTGAGCTTACGCCGACGGATTTCCGCTATGAGGACTACAATAACCGTGACGGTCACGGTGCAGTTACGGATCACAGCGTTATGATATGCGAAATGGAAGTTGCAACGACAGATTATGTTGCACCGGCAATTGATCTTAACAAAGAAAAAAGAGAATTATTCGGTCATAAGCTCGTTCGCACGGTAAAGCTCACGTCAAGATGCATTTACAGAATTCTTACCGATCTTATCGCAAAAATCAAGTCAGGCGAAATCACAATAAAGTAAGGTGCTTATATAATGAAAAAAACGTTTAAAATAATGCTCTCGACTTTGCTTGCGATTGTTTTGCTGATTTCCGTCGGCACGGTCGCATTTGCCGAGGACGAAGATGTGAATATAACGGAAGACCAGCTTTCCGTTATGTCTGCTAATGTTGCGGGACTTCCGATCCCATCCAAGTTTGACAAGGACGGCAAGGTTGTTCCCAAAACTCAGAAAATTCTCGGTCAGCTTCTCAACACCAGCGGTGTGGATATTATCTGTGTTCAGGAGGATTTCCAGTATCATGCAATTCTCGCCGCTCAAATGAAGAATTACCCCTACACAACCTACACAAGCGGCGGTGTTCCCGTAGGCGACGGCATGAATATTTACTCGAAGTACCCGATTTACAACGTAGAGCGTGTTGCATGGGAAGTTTTTAACGGCATCCTCGATGCTGCAAACGACGGTCTTACGCCCAAGGGCTTTATGAAATGCACGGTTGACTTCAACGGAATCCTCATTGACCTTTATGACGTTCATTCCGATGCGAACGGCTCTCCGGATGATGTCAAGGCGAAACACGCGCAAAATGAACAGCTCGCCGCCTACATTGACAAAAACTCTGCGGACCGTCCTGTTATAATCACAGGCGATATGAATGTTTACACTCATTCCGAGCAGGATGTAGGTATCTATGAAATCTATGTTTCCCGTGAGGGATTCGATGACGGCTGGACAATGTTCTGCCATGACGGAATTTATTTTGAGCATAATGTAACCTGGCAGGAACGTCAGGAGCTTGAACAGCGCTACGGCGGAGATCCGTGGGGTCGTTGGGATTCCGCCGAAAGACTTCTTTATCGCGGAAATTCAAACGTCGGATTTGAGGTTACGGATTTCAGATATGACGACTACAACGAGCTTGCAGGACAACCCGTTTCTGACCACAACATGATGGTTTGCGAGCTCAAGGTTACATCGACAGACTATGTCCGTCCCGAGATTGAACTCAATGTTGAAAAAAGAAGACCTCTTTTCGAAAGAATTTTTCACGGAACAAAAATGGTATTCAGGTGTCTCAGACTCATATTCACCGACCTTATTGCAAAAATCAAATCGGGTGAAATAACATTCCCGACCAAATAAAGGAGTTCACTATGAGACCGATTACAACTTTTGTCAGACATAATTCAATCAAAGCAATTCTCGCCGCAGAGAAGGGATTAAAAGCCGTATCAAACGGCAAAATCGGCAAAAATCTATTTGATATTGAGCCGAAATTTATCGGTACGGATGTCAGAATTATCAAGGAAACGGACGATTCGACATTCATAGCCAAATGTGACACAAACGGCAGAATCGTCAACAAGCCTTTTAAAATCCTTGTAACGACCGACCTTCACCTTTGCGATGATAAAGAGCTCATAAACAAGTCTCTTTTTATGCTTGCAAAGCACGTTGAAGCAGAAAAGCCTGATCTCATCCTTTTCACCGGCGATGTTGTTCTGACCGACCATCAGCAGGTTGACTGTATTCAATTCGGCAAATTTATGGAAAAGATGGGCATTTACTGGGCTTACGTTTTCGGCAATCACGAGGCAAGAGCCGAGAAGGAATATCACAAATATTTCATGCTCAAAAATTTCATCAGCTTCCCGCACTGCCTTTCAAAATTCGGAGACCCGTCGCTTTTCGGTTACGGCAATTTTTTCATCAATATTCTTTCCTCGCCAACCTCAATTCAGCAGAGCATCGTAATGCTTGATTCAGGCAGGAATACAAGCCCGAAACACAACATTGAAAACGGTGCGCCTGCCGAGCTTAAATGCTACGACTTTTTGAAAAAAGACCAGATTGACTGGTACAGGAAAACCATACTCGCCCTTGAAAGCGAATACGGCAAATTCAAGTCGATAATGGCGATGCACATTGCTCTTTGCGAATACGAAAATGTCATGCAACTTGATGAAAACGGCAATTATGTTCCGACGGGCAAGGCTGAAATCCTCTACGGCGGAATGTACGAATCGGTCGGATGTTCCGAGTTCAACAGCGGAATGTTTGACACCATCAAAGAACTCGGCAGTACGCAGGCTGTTATTGTCGGTCACGATCACATCAACGATTTTTGCGCCAAATACGACGGTATTTATCTCGTTTACGCTCAGTGTGACGGCTACAACACCTACACTATGGGTTCAAACTTCGGCTGGGACGAAAAGGACTGGATGCAGGGCGTCACAATGATCGACATTGACAAGGACGGCAAAATTGTTTTCAGACAGCGCTTCAACAGAGATTACTTATAAGGAGATTTTTAATGACCCCCTATATACTTAAAAAACATTTAACACGCAGAATAACTTTTTTAAATAGAAATGATCCGCAAGTCCCTTCCGCTCTTTTCAGTGCAGTGAGCAAGACTCCGGATCTGTCGAAATTTCCCTATCCCCTCCCCTCAGCCAAAAGTGAATACACCTGCTCGGCAGAGGGCGACAATTCAGTCATGTGGTACGGCGGCAAAACCGGAATCACACGCTATGACCCGAACGGTGAGAGCATCGAGGATAAAATCATGTATTTCAGTGCTCACCGGCACCTTCCTCATCATGCCGTTGACGCAATGCTTGCCGACGAAATGAATCTTTGGGCACTTTGCAAGGATAAGGTTGCTCACATTGAGATGATCATGCTCACGGCGGAGGAAAAAGCGGAAATTCTTCTTGATGAAACCAATAATTATGTTATGCGCCGTGGAATGGTAAGTCAGCGTAACCTCAGAGAATACAGAAATTACGATTCACGCTATGCACACGCCGCCTGTGATAACGACGGACTTTTCACCTCAGGCTATGCAATCGGCGAAATGTTCCGTTACGCAACGCTCAAAGAGAAGCTCGGTAAGGATCATCCGAGAGTTCGGGACGCAAGGAAAAATGCAACGAAGGCTTGCGAGGCTTGCCTGCTTTTGATGTATATTCATGGCAGACCCGAGGGCTTTATCGCACGTTCATATCACGTCACCGGCGAGCCGGTGCCCGACGACGGTATTTTCTATAAGCGAGAGGGCAAAACAGCTCATTGCATTTTTACAACAGAGGCAAAGAGCAGAGGCAGAGTCGGTGAAGAAGTTCCCTGCGATTATCCCATTCCGGAAAGACTTGCCGCTCTTTACCGTGACCTCGGCTATACAGACGACGATATTTATTACAAAGCCGACACCTCCAGCGATGAGGTTACGGGTCATTTCCTCCAGATGAAAATCGCTCACGATTTTCTTGCGCCGAATGACCCCGAGCTTGACAAAATAATTAAGGATGCCTGCAAAAGAACAACAAAGCATATTATTGACCACGGCTTTGAATTTTGCGAGTCGTCGGGCAAGCCGACAACGTGGGCAAAATGGAGCAAGCGTTATTTTGATAACGACCCTATCGGCTATGTTGATGCTCCGCTCAATTCCTCCGAAATGCTTGTTTATCTAAAGATTACAATGTACATAACAGGTGAAAAAGGGATTTGGCAGGAGACCTATGACAAGCTCGTCTCCGAGGGCTATGCCGACCTCGGTGCAAAGCACTATGACCGCTTCTATCAAGGCGCAATGCGTGAAAAGGTCAATCCGGAAGAGGATCTTATGTACGGCGACAATATGCTTGCTCTGATGACATACTGGATGCTCTGCACGCTCGAAACGGATGAGGAGCTTCTCACAAAATACCGTGCCGCATTCAAATCTTGGAGCGGACTTATTCTGCGTGAGCACACTCCGGGCTACGACTTTATGTACAAGCTCGGTGTTCCCGACGCTGAAATTGATATTGAAAAGGACGCAAAATGGTTCACTCACTTTGAGGCTAACCGTTTGGCTTCTTCAATCAATTCCGAGCGTCACGACGTTGCGGTTAAGATTGGCAGAAATTACGACGAAAAGAGAGAGTTTGAAATCTCGGCTCTGCTCATGCCGAATGAAAGATTCATTTCAAAATATGACAGAAACCCCTATTACCTTTCCGAAAACAATAACAAGGGTACTTGCATTGAAAGCTGCTATATATATACATATGCCTATTGGATTGGCAGATACTACGGATTTATTGACGAGGAGGGTCAGGTATGAGCAAAATTGCAGTATTGAATGAATTCAGCATTGAGGCTATCAGGGACGCATTGCAAAAGCTCAATGCCTTTGACAAGCTCAAAATAAACGGTCTTTATGCACATCAACTCACCGAGCTGAAAGCGATTGACCCCGAGCTTTTCGTTGAAATCTCCGATATGATTAAATCTGACCGCTGGTTCCCGTATGCGGGCGCATGGAACAATTCCGCCGAACTTTCGGAAATTGCGCTTGTCAAGAGCTGTCTTTATTCCGTAAGATATTTTCTTGACAATTTCGGCAAGAAATACCGTGTGTTCCATGGAAAAAAGATATACAACAATCTTCTTCCGCAGACCGTTTACTCATCGCTTTTTGACGCCGTTGTGCTTGACGACGAAAAAGAAAGCAAGTGGCTTCAGGGCGCCGATGATTTCAGAACTCTCGTTATGACAGCCGAAACCGTTGACGTAACGGATATTGACGACGAGTTTATTAAAGAAAATAAATTTATTTCATATGAAGATCTTGCGGACGTTTTCTTTGAATCACACCTTGATCTTGAAACAGTCACTCTCCCGATGTGCAATATTAAGCCCGAGGGATTTGAAAAAGATCTTGCTGACGCCGAGATGCTTTCGGCAATCAACGGCGACGATAAAACCGATAAAATCCGAGAGGCTTGGATCGCTTACTTTGACGGTGAAAGTGAAAAGGCGAGAGAAATCGCCGACAGCATTTCAGGCGGTAAAGCTCCGGACATCGGCAAGATTGAACTCCACGGAGACGGGGTTGTCCTCACCGAGGTTAAGCTCTCGGAGGACGGCAGCGGCGATACCGTTGTCAGGGTTGCGGAAATCTGCGGCAAGGAGCAGTCGGCTTACATAATGTATAACCGCCTCAATTCCGGATTCAGATTTGAGATTATGCCCTATGAGATGCCGACATTCCGTATCACAAGTGACGGCAGCGGCTACGCAAAGGAAATTTACATCTGTGAATAACAAAAGCCTCCCTACGGGGAGGTTTTTTGCATCTGCAAACGGATTGTACTGTCAATTCGGGGTTTCGGGCGGAGTTTCCTCTGTGTCGAATTCAACTCTTTTCACTATATTCTCAAAGCACGAGTATTCACCGACAATGCTGTTGCCTTTCACCTGCACATTCTGTTTTATTTTCTGAGCATGAAGCGTTTCGTGGTAACTTTTTATTGCAAAGTTATTGAACGCCGCCGATTCGGAATAATCCTTTGAAATCGCCTGTTTCTCCTCCGAAAAATCCGTATACTGCGTATAAAAAATTCCGAACGGCATCTTTACCCCATGAATATACAGCCATGATTTATGTCGGTAAACCACATCTGCCTCCCTCTTGTGTGCAAGCGATATTTCCCTGCCGAGGAAGAAGAGCGAATTCACCCTTTTTGTTTTAGGCTTCAGCACCGCTATCTCCTTTTCTATCGGCACTTCGACGTTTATTGTCGTCCTTGCCACGACATAGCCGTCCGCGTCGGTGAACACCGACATTCCGTTTCTTACCTGTGTAACTCCGCTGACAAGCAATCCTCCCTGCATAACTGTTTGGCCGTTCTTTATCGCCGCAGAGCCCTTATACGGTTCGATAATTTCAATCTGACCGTCCTTTCGGGCGACAATGTTTGACGTTCCGTAGCTTTTTTCGACATTCGGTCGGCGTAGTGCTTCTCTGACCTCAATCTCCGCAACCGATCCGTCAATATTTATGGAAGCCCATGACAGCTCGCCTATGCTGAGTACGGCGTCGGAGTTGATATCGCTCGCATCAAATTTATTTTTTCTGACGCCTATTTTCAAGCCCGCATCGGAAAAGACGTCGGCTATTTTCTCGTCGTCAACCGCGCTGTTGCCGTTAACATTGACAACCCATATGTGATTTGACATTACGGTCAGAACAAGTAAAACCGCAACGAGTCCGACGAAAAGTCCCGTGTGGCTTTCATACTTATTGCAAATAAACGGCAAACCCGATTTTTTCTTTATACGCACCTTCATTCCGCTCATTCGGGCGGCTTTTTTTATTTTTCTGTATCCGTCAATCGTTGTGCTGGCATCCAATCCGTAGGGTCTCTTCCGTATCGTCCAAAGCTGAATCCCCATTGAAGCGCAAAGGTTAATAAACCTCTCGGCGAATCCGCCGCTTGCCGTGAAACGGACAAAACCGAAAAGAAAGTGTAAAACTCCGAAAATCATATTAAACCCTCATTCTCCAAACTCCATTGAAATAATCGTTCCCTCAATCATCGCCTGCTCAAGAGAAAGCGACTTTATCGTCAAACCGTAGCCTACAAAACTTACGCTGTTTTTACCGATATTCAGCTTTATCCTTGTATCGTCATATTCCATAACGCTTTTACACCCATCAACCATGGCACAGCAGTTTGAAATCAGCTCAATGTGGCTGCAATTGCGAAGCACGTCCTCGGGCAATTCAAGTCTTTCGCATATTCGGTGTGCAAGCGGTGTGTTGTACTGTCTGCGATCCTTCTGCGGCATAGTCCTCACCCTATCATAATTTAAAGTTTTTCCCTCATATATATTTACGGGTGATCCTCTTGAATAATTACAGAAAACTGATTTTTTCGCTGTTATCCGTAACAGCGTTCATAATTTTGTTCTTTCTCAATCCGTCGGCTATGGGTTCGGGCGTTCGCAGCGGACTTTTCCTCTGCGGCGAGACGGTTATCCCCTCTCTTTTCCCGTTTATGATAATTTCCGACTATCTTGTCCGCTCGGGCGTCGGCACAGCCGTCGGAAAAGTTCTTTCACCTCTCACCGAAAAGCTGTTCAGGCTCCCCGGATGCTCAGCCTGTGCAATTTTTATGAGCCTGATCGGAGGTTTCCCCGTCGGGCTGAGAATGATATCCCAACTGTTTGAGAGCAACGGCCTTTCCGAAAATCAGGCAAAAAGAATGCTTTGGTTCTGCGTCAATTCCGGACCCGCTTTTGTTATCGGGGCAGTCGGATCATCAATGCTTTCCAACAAAAAATGCGGAATTATTCTTTTCGCCTCTCAGACTCTTGCATCACTGCTTATCGGATTTGTTTCCCGATTTTTTGCAAAAAATGATCACAAAACTTCTTCAGCCGCGCAGGTTCGGATTGATCCGTCTGCTTTCACTCAATCCGTTGCAAACGCAACCGATGCGATGCTCGGAATCTGCGCATACATCCTCCTTTTTTCCGCAATCAACCCGTTTTTAATTAAACTTGCAGCGATAAATCCTCTGTTTAACACGCTCGTCATAATGTCCGAGGTAACAAGCGGCTGCTCATTTGCCGCAAAAATTCTGCCGTTTTATTTTCTTGCTCCGGTCCTGTGCTGGTCGGGATTTGCGGTACATATGCAGCTATTGCCGTATATCAAAAAAATCGGCGTTCCGATCCGTGAATTTTGGTTGTCGAGAGCGGCAAACTGCGCCGTTTCACTACCGATCGCATATATTCTTTTTCGTCTCTTCCCCTGCGAAGCTCAGGTGTTCGCAACATTTTCCGAGATTATAATCAAGCCGTATTCCGTTTCCGTACCTGCCGCCGTTGCTATGCTTGTGCTTGGAGCGTTTACCATTATCGACATTAATCTTGCAACCGAGAAAAAAATATGATAAAATATTTTAGGATATTTCTTTCCGAAAGGACTGATAAAATGCGAAGAAAGCTATTCAACGGCAGTGACGTCAATCCCGCCTGTCGGCTTTGCTCACACGGAATGATAGCGGCAGACGGAGACAGCGTTCTCTGCGTAAAAACAGGCATACGGCAGCTTGACTCATCCTGCCGCAGTTTTAAATATGATCCGCTGAAAAGGGTTCCGAAAAAGAATATCGGAATCGGTCATTTTACCGAAGAGGATTTCAAACTGTAACGGGAGTTTTATTATGATTGTTATTGCTCCGGATTCCTATAAGGGCACTATGTCGGCGACCGAGGTTTGCAAGATCATAAGATCGGAATTTCTGAAGGTCAATCCACGGCTTGAGATAAAATGCTTCCCGATTGCGGACGGCGGTGAAGGAACAGTTGACGCTCTCCTTTTTAACGGCGGCGAGAAAATTCCCGTCAGCGTCTGCGGTCCGCTTTTTGAGACAGCAGATTCATTCTACGGCATACTTCCCGATTCGACCGCTGTCATAGAAATGGCGGCAGCGAGCGGTCTGCCGATGGTCGGCAAACGGAAAAACCCGATGCTGACAACAACCTATGGCACCGGTCAGCTCATCAAAGCGGCTCTTGACCGAGGCTGTAAAAAAATCCTGCTCGGACTCGGCGGAAGCGCCACAAACGACGGCGGAATCGGCTGTGCGGCGGCTCTGGGTGTAAAATTTCTTGACCGGAACGGCAAAGAGGTTTCCCTCAACGGCACAGGACTTTCGGATATTACGAGAATCGACCTCAGCGGAATTGACAAGAGGCTTGCACAAACCGATATTGAGGTTCTCTGTGATGTTGTAAGTCCGCTCTTCGGCAAAACGGGTGCGGCTTATGTTTTCGCAGTGCAGAAGGGAGCTGATTTTGAAACGGTCAAGCTGCTTGACAACGGACTGAAGAACCTTGCAGAAGTGACAGAAATCACCATAGGCAAGGATAATTCATCGGTCGAGGGCGCAGGAGCGGCAGGCGGATTGGGATTTGGCTTAGTCAGCTTTTTGGGTGCTCGGCTTGTCAAAGGCGCACCGGCGGTTTTGAAAGCAATGGGTTTTGAACAGGCGGCAAAATGCGCCGACCTTGTCATCACGGGCGAGGGCTGTATGGATAATCAATCTCTGCTCGGCAAAGCGCCTGCGGCGGTTGCGTCGCTCTCGGGCAATACACCCGTTGTTGCAATCGTCGGAATGAGCAAGGTCACCGATATGAGCGGCTCAAACATACGGCGGATTTACGTCACCGACCACGGAAAAAGACCGTTCGAGCAGGTGCTCAGAGAGTGTCGTGAGGATCTTGCGGCGGCGGCTCACAGGGTTGCCGAGGACTTTTTCAACAGTGCAATTTGAAAATTTTCAACAGTTTCCACATATTTTTCCACACTTTTTGTTTAAATTTCCGTTTTTTAGTGATATTTAAGAAAAATAAAGCTGTTGAAGATAATTTTCCACATAACTTTCCACACTTCGGACAAGCCCGAAAAAAGCATATTTTATTTTTCGAAAACGCTTGACATTATAAGCTATATAATGTATAATACTTGCCTGTAAAGAAAAAAACTTTACAGGCATTTTTATGAGAGGAAGAGTTAGATGAGTAAAAATCTTGATATGACATTACTGCTCGATTTTTACGGCGATATGCTCACCGATAAGCAGCGCACATTCATCAGCTACTACTACAATGATGATCTCTCCCTTTCCGAAATTGCAGCGAACGAGGGCATAACCCGTCAGGGAGTGCGCGACGCCATAAAGCGAGCCGAAAGTCAGCTTGTCAATATGGAGGATCGCCTCGGACTCGTTGCCCGATTTGAAAATATGAAGAGCGGTCTCGGCGAGATAATCGAGGTTTCAGATGAAATCGCCGCATATAACCGCCAAAACACCCTTTCCAAGGAGATTAACGACGCAACGGCGAAGATCAAGGCGGTTGCGGGAATGCTTCTTGCCGAGGACTATTCTTAAAACAAGGTGGTGTGCCGGATGGCATTTGACGGTCTTTCCGAAAGACTTGAAGCCGCTTTTCAGCGTTTGAAAAGCAAAGGCTCACTGACCGAAGCGGATGTCCGCAGTGCAATGCGTGAGGTTCGTCTGGCTCTGCTTGAGGCTGACGTTAACTACAAGGTTGCCAAGGACTTCACCGAAAAGGTCACAAAGAGAGCGGTCGGAGAACAGGTTATGGAAAGCCTTACTCCCGCTCAGATGGTTATCAAAATAGTTAATGAAGAGCTCACCGAGCTTATGGGCGGCACAAAGGCACGCCTTGCCGTCGCCAATCATCCGCCGACAGTCGTTATGATGTGCGGACTTCAAGGCTCAGGTAAAACTACCCACAGCGGCAAGATCGCTTTAAAGCTCAAGAATGAGGGTCACAGACCCTTGCTCGTTGCCTGCGATATTTCCCGCCCCGCCGCTATCAAGCAGCTGCAGGTAGTCGGCGAAAAGGTGGACGTGCCGGTATTCGAGCGCGGCCAGGAAAACGTGATCGAGACTGCCCAACTGGCGATCGAGCACGCGCGCAAGTTCGGCTTCGAGATCGTGCGGCA
>USJJ01000020.1 GCA_900554995.1 uncultured Ruminococcus sp.
GTCGGTTAGTTCTCAATGGATAAAATCACCTCCAGAAATAGAAAAAGCCGAGGGGATTTCGTTAAATGAAAACCTCTCGGCTATGTAATAAATATTTTTATTGAGCAATCTTTAATTTCAAAAACTGTTCCTTCGCTTCTTTTGCAACATCGAATTTTTTATCCCATTTCGCACGAATTTCTGATTTCTTTAATACTTCTCTGAGAGTATAATCATCAAAATATTTAATTCTGTCAGAAGTATAATATTCTTTGCAATAGTGTTCATATAGAGAAATTATTGCATCCTTACATTCATCTGGCTCAAAATTGGGGTCATATCTCCTAAGAACTTTTTCTAAATCCTGCGACAAATAAAATAAGTCTGGGGGATAACTGCCATAAACAACCTCACCCTCATATTCAATAGGAACAGGTTTTGGATTAATCTGATTTTTCTTTAACGTATATTCAAAATAGGAAAATAGAATATCCGCATTGACACTTATATCATTGTATGTACTGACTTCCTTATACGCCATCAAAAGAGAATTAAGTTTTTGTTCCTCTGTTTTTGTCAAGTATCTGGTACTATAATCTTTTGCTATCTCATTTAATTTATCATAATTCTTTCTTGAATAGGCATCTTGCAATAATCTTATTATTGGATGGATAACTGCCATCCTCAAATTATTTCTATTCCCTTTGCGATAATAAACCGCTGATATTATTAAAGAAATAAGTCCTGACAATACGACTGTTATAATTGTAAAGCAATTTGCATACCAATTTGATAGAAACCACTCTATAAAACTCATGCTAATTTCCACCTCATTCCTTTTCTTTAATAAAAATATCATTCTTTGTATTCATGGAAAAATCCGTGAATATCAAAATCATCGATACTATCAAAAATTTTAGGCGTTCCATATACTCCAAATCTTGGATAAAGCCGAACAGCTCCTTCATCTTCATAAAATGTATTGTTAAGGCTCTCATAATAAGTTACTTTTAATAGTAAGTTCTTGATTTGGAATGTAATATGATATCTCTTTGCATTGGGGTTAAAAGGAATGTTTCTGTCTTTCAAAATCATTCCACCGTGAGTTTGCCGCCATTCTATCGTAGGATTACTCTTACAAAATGCCAAATCAATAAATACTCCTTCGGGTATTTTCCCAGAATATAGTTCCTTATAGTGTTCATCTGGAACAAGGTGTCTGTAATTTGTTGCAGAGTTCAATAATATTACATTTTTAAAAGCCCATTTTGCAACTGTTTCGTGATGCTCATTCAGAAATGCCAATTCAGTTTCTAACTCGTTCATATTCATTAAATTTATAATATGATTTTGGCAATCCCCCTCTAATTGACTCATCCAACCATTATTACATGTTTCACATACCAATCCGTTTACCAACTTTGAAAATGCGTGCTTCCTGTTAGATATGGGCATGCCCGCTATGTTTGCGTGGGTCATTAAAACATCATTATTAAATATATTTAACTCTTTTAATAACCACTGTGCAAAAATATGTTCCTTGCTTAAATTTGTATTTCCACAAAAAACGCACTCCCGTTTATTTGCCATTCCAATCTTCCTCTTTTATTTATAATGATATAATCAGTTTACTGCTCTGTATCAAAAGATTCCATAACTTCTTTCTCTATCTCGTCAAAAATTTCTTTCATATATTTTGATGCCGTAACATAATCTTCCAAAATTCTTTTAATAATAAAAGTAGGATGCTGCTTAAAATTCATATCATAATCGCTCATAACAGCTATGTTAGGAGAATTCCTGTGCGTCATTTTGTTTCTAATATCATTGACGTATGAATGATTTCCTTTCCATTCTCCCTCACAATCAGTATCATCTGATTCTTCCAAATAATTGTTTATTTCCGTGGCTTTCACTTTAAATCTATCACTGGACTGTAAAGAAGGGTCAAATACTTTCTTATAGTAAACTCTTTCTTTAGGCATTTCCAATTTATAAAAAAGTCGATAAAACTGAGCTAATAAATCCCACAGGCTTGAGGTTCTAAAGAGTGCATTTTCAATATAATAATATGCGTTTCGTTCTTCTTCAGTTTCTACTCTAAATATACTAAAGTTATTCTGTACAGGTTCTGAATAAGCATATTCTATTGCTTTATCAAATGAAAATTTGATTTTCCAATCTAAATCTATCAAAGTATCATACAGCGTTTTATACTGCATCAATCTGCCAAATGGTGCTTCACTATCTCCTGCTGAAACAATACCGAACAAAAATCTATCCTCACCAATCAATACTTTAAAACGATTAGGGTTATATATTACTTGAGAAAGTTTATTATTAAAATACTCTTTCTCTTTTTCTGTATAATTCATACTTTTCCTCCAATACTGTTTTAAACATTTTATCACATACAGATGTCTTTTTCCAGCTCCATGGTATGTAAAAAGCGGCATCAGCTCCACGCTAATGCCGCCCATTCTTGGTTATAAAATTCCTGCCTTTTTGAGATACCCAACGCTGTCATAGCACCCTCTGAAATAGATTGCTTCCTGCTGCATATCGCTGAGCCTGTTCCGAAGCTCCAAAACTTCTATCAAAGCCTTACACTCCTGCTCGGATAAATCGCTCGGCTTCTCCGTATCCAGAGCCTCCATCACTTTTGGATACTCCTTGTAGAGTTCCTCTATCCTTTCCTCTATGGAACGGTATTCTGGATTTTCTTTGGGCAGCTTTGCGATAACGGAGCTTAGATATTCAGCAAAGATGTTGCTATGCACATCAACAAAGGTTTCAAATCTGAAATTATCAAGCACACCTTTCACCTCCGACATTTACTAATCTACACCTATTATACTTCCCAGAAATCAGCAATACAAATATGCAAACCGCATTATCTCTCCCGACTTGCACATTTTCTTTCGGGCTGTTCTTCTGTCTGCTCTGGCTCGGTATCCATAACGGAAGTATCTTTTTCATTCAGATTCAGCTCAATGTTAAGAGCGTTCAGCCGTTCTGTTTTTTCTTTCAGCTCATCTTCAAAGGCAAAAGGCTTCTTGATTTCCTCCTTTGCGGTTTCAAGCTGTGCGATAGTTTCCGCCTTTTTGGTCTTGGCAGCTTCCAGTCTGGCGGGGAGCTTTGACAGCTCGTTTTCAATTCGGGTCAGATTTCCGAGGGCATCAGCACCTAAATCAACCTTATGCTTTGCTTTTCCGCAAAGGTTCATACAGTAATGGGCGTTGACCGTATCATAATAAATCTCCATTCGGAAACCTCGGTAGCTGCCGATTTCGGTAGGTGCGGACATCGGATACTCTTTACAGATTGCAAGGAGCATCTCGCCTGCGTCTGCCTTTTCGGTGTAGGTCACGCCTTTTAGGGTCATCGGGCAGAACTTATCCTCGCCCTGCGGCTTGTGCTGCTCGGCAAGAGCTGCATCATTTTCATAGCCTGCAATGCGTTCCTCATACTCCTTAATGGTCTGGGGATAGTATTTCAGCACCCTGTCCTCAAGGTCGTAATGCTCTGAAAGATAACTCTGCTTTAACACTCGGAGCTTGGAAACCTGTATATCCAAATCCATCTTTTCCTTAAAACGGGCATCGCCTGTGGCAAGCATTTTAACCTCCGCAAAGGACAGGGCAACCTCGTCCACATCTTCGGCAGAACGGACAGGGCTTTTGCTCGTCATTATCTGGCTGATAAATTTCTGCTTGCTCTCCACCAACTGATAGAGATAGGCGTCAAAAGTCTGCTCGGTCACATAGCGGTAAACCTCCACCTCTGGGAACATATTTCCCTGCCGTTCGATACGCCCTTGCCGCTGCTCAAGGTCAGAGGGTCGCCACGGACAGTCGAGATTGTGAATGGCGATAAGTCTGTCTTGGACATTCGTGCCTGCTCCCATTTTCGGTGTAGAGCCTAACAATACACGCACTTCTCCGCTTCTAACTTTGCCGAACAGCTCTTTTTTCTGTGCATCGGTGGTGGCTTCGTGGATAAACCGCACCTGCTCGGCAGGAACGCCACGGGCAATCAGCTTCTCCCGAATATCATCATAGACATTGAATGTGCCGTCATTCTTCGGGGTGGACAGGTCGCAGAAAATAAGCTGAGTAGCCTTTGTGTCGGCGTGTTCCTCCCAGATACGGTACATATTGTCGATACAGGCGTTGACCTTGCTGTTTGGGTCATCGGGCAGCATCGGGTCAATCATTCTCTGGTCGAGGGCAAGTTTACGCCCGTCATTCGTGATTTTGAGCATATTGTCGATGTTCGGCTCGACAAGCCTTGCCCGCACTTTTTCAGCTCTCTTTGCAAGCCCTGCCACCATATCGGTCTGGATTTCACTCGGCTTGGTCTTGATATTGTGATAATTGACCTTTGGTACGGGGAGCTTTAACATATCAGCGGTCTGAATATCCGCCACCTCACGGAACATCATCAGCAGCTCTGGGAGATTAAAGAACTTTGCAAATCTCGTCTTAGCTCTATAATTCGTACCTTCTGGGGCAAGTTCCAGAGCCGTAACCGTTTCACCAAAGGTGGAAGCCCAACTGTCAAAGTGCTGCAAGCCGTTCTGCATCAGCGTGTCATACTGCAAGTACCGCTGAACAGAGTACAGCTCCACCATTGAATTTGAAATAGGCGTACCTGTTGCGAATATTGTGCCACGGTTTCCTGTGATTTCGTCCAGATAGCGGCACTTCATAAAGAGGTCAGAACTTTTCTGGGCTTCGGTCTGGGCGATACCGCCCACATTCCGCATCTTGGTGTAGAGGTACAAATTCTTGTAAAAATGGCTCTCATCAATGAAAAGCCTGTCAACGCCGAGCTGTTCAAAGTCGATAACCGTATCCTTACGCTTGGTGTCGTTGAGTTTTTCGAGCTTCGTCTTGATTGCCTTTCGGGTTTTCATTAGCTGTTTGACCGTGAACTGCTCGCCTTTGGAAGCCTGCACATCGTCAATGCCACGCTCAATATCATCAAGCTGCTTTTCCAACTGCTCCCTCTGGCGTTCTATGCTCATCGGGATTTTTTCAAACTGCGA
Organism: uncultured Ruminococcus sp.; assembly: GCA_900554995.1. Taxonomy (GTDB): domain Bacteria; phylum Bacillota; class Clostridia; order Oscillospirales; family Acutalibacteraceae; genus CAG-488. Next base: position 5,030 of record USJJ01000020.1, read on the forward strand.
ATGCCCGATAATGACTGCGTCATAGTCGCCCGTGGCAATCCTGCCGCAGAACTTCTTGCGGTTTCCTGTTTCAAAATCCTGCTTTGTTGTCACAAGTATATTTGCACTCGGATAGAGCCGCAGATACTCGGAAGCCCACTGACCGACAAGATGATTTGGCACAACAAACATGGATTTCTGGCATAAGCCGAGCCGTTTGCTTTCCTGTGCGGCGGCTACCATTTCAAAGGTTTTGCCTGCTCCCACCTTATGGGCAAGGAGCGTATTGCCGCCATAAAGGATATGGGCGATGGCGTTGACTTGATGGGGTCTTAGTGTGATTTCTGGACTGATACCTCCGAAAGTGATATGGCTTCCGTCATACTCACGGGGTCGCACAGAGTTAAAAGTGTCGTTGTAATAACGGACAAGGCGGTTTCGCCGTTCTGGGTCTTTCCATATCCAATCCTGAAACGCCTGCTTGATGGCTTCCTGCTTCGCCTGTGCCGCCGTGGTTTCCTTTGCATTGAACACCGCTTTTTTATTGCCGTGTTCGTCATACACATAATCAAAGATACGGGTGTCACGCAGGTTTAAGGTGTCCTCAATAATACGATAGGCGGAAGCCCTCTTTGTACCGTAGGTGCTGTCCGCCTTTACATTTCCAATATCGGAGCTTTTGTTCTCAATAAACCAGTCGCCATTCATTGGGGTGTAGCGTACCTTTAGCCTGCCCATTGCATAGCTTGACGGGGTTAGTAACTCCACCACAAACCGCTGAATATCCTCCTGCGGTATCCAAGTCGTACCCAGACGGACAGAGATTTCAGCCGCAGACAGGTCTTTCGGTATGACTTGCTTTAAGGCTTCCACATTGACCGCAAGCTCTGGGTCATTCTTTGCTGCGGCTTCGGCAGTTAAGAGTTTCGCCCGTACATTCCCTGATAAATACTCATCGGCAGTCACATACCTTGCAGGCTCGGCGGCGGGGATACGGAAGATAACGCCCTGTAAATCGGCAATCAATTCTTCCTGTGTCTTACCCGTGAGCTGTTCCATAAAGGGTAAATCAACACGGGCTTTCTCCCCGATAGACAGGGCAAGGGCTTCGCTCGCCATTTCCACGGAAGTGATTTCACGGTGGGGCTTTATCGTCCGTTTCGTAAACATATCCGCTTTCCGCTTGAAGTTTCCCTCATCGTCAAGCACCTCCAGAGAGCATAAAAGGAAGTAGCTCTCGTCTGAAGCAAAGGCAAGATAATTTCCTCGTCTGTTGATAAGCCCGTACTTTTTGGAAAAAGCATCATACAAGCGGTTTAGGTTTTCCTGCTCGGTCTGTATCATTTCCTCTGGGTAGTCCTCGGTCTGATACTCAATGAGCTTTCTCACACAGTCACGGATTTCGATTAACCCTTTGATACGGTTTTCGGCAGTCATAGATGCCGCCGCAGGGGTCATAATGTCATTCTCACGGAAATAAACTTTGCCGTCCACCAATGCAAAAGAGAAATTCCGCACATTGGGGTCAGCAGGGATAACCTCGTCCTGCTCATCGGAGATTTCGTCAATCTCACCCATATACTCTGGTATTTCTCCCTGAATGTTCTGGACAGCGTTGTGCAAAAGCTCTGACAAAGGAATATCCTGATAGGCTTTGCAGGCACTATCCATTCCAAAGCGGGTGCTTTCCATTTTCATTTCACCCAAAATCATCTCTGGGTGCTGCACAAAATAGCTGTTCATTGTGATGCCGTTCTCATCGGTATCGAGGTGTACCCAGTCAGGCTCTATATCCGTAATGCGGTCACGCTTCTGTAAAAAGAGAATATCGCTTGTGACCTCCGTGCCTGCGTTTGCTCGGAAAGTGTTATCGGGAAGCCTGATTGCTCCGAGTAGCTCAGCTCTCTGGGCGATATACTTCCGCACCTCTGGGCTTGCCTTATCCATTGTACCTTTAGAAGTAATGAATGCCACCACGCCGCCTGTTCGCACCTTATCGAGAGCCTTTGCAAAGAAATAGTCGTGGATAAGGAATTTCTGGGCATTGTAGCGGCTGTCATTGACCTTAAAATCTCCGAAAGGTACATTGCCGATAACCACATCAAAGTGGTCGTCTGGCAGCTTCGTTTCCTCAAAGCCCTGTACGGCAATGTTCGCTTTTTGATAAAGCTGCCCTGCAATTCTGCCTGTGAGTTCGTCGATTTCCACGCCGTGGAGCTTGCTGCCTGCCATACTGTCGGGAAGCAGACCAAAGAAATTGCCCGTGCCGCAGGACGGCTCTAAAATGCTGCCCTCTGAAAATCCCAGACGGTCAAGGGCTTCATACATTCCCTTAATCACAACGGGCGGCGTATAGAACGCCGTCAAAGTGGACTCCATCGCCGCACGGTATTCCTCTGGCGACAGGCTTGCGTAAAGCTCCTGAAACTCGTTTGCCCACGCTGCGTTATTCTCGTCAAACGCCATTGACAGACCGCCCCAACCAACATATTTTGAAAGGGTTTCTTGTTCTTCGGGCGTGGCAAGACGGTTTTCAAGCTCCAGTTCGTGCAAAAGGTTGATTGCCGCCATATTGTTATGGAACTTTTCTTTTGCACCGCCAACGCCTAAAGTATCCTCGGTAATGCGGTAGTTGTGTCGTAAAGCAGAGGGAACGGCAGACTTCTCAGCTTTTTCTTCGGGCGGTAGCTCTGGCTGTTCCTGCTCCAAAAGACTTCGGATATAGCCGATTTTCTCCACTCGGTTAATAGGGAAACCTACGCTGTCCTTAAAAGTGATGTCACGCATTGACACATCATCGCTGACTTTCCCAACGCTTTCAATGAGATAGCGGCGGTTGTCTATGACGATTTCCTTGCCGATAAGGTCAGAAGTATCCTGTTCTTGTCTGCTTCGCTCTGCATCTTTCTGGGCGAACAGATTGACATTATTTTCGGCACTATTTAAGGTGTCTGCATATTCCTGTGCTTCTTCCTCAGTTTCAAAGGTCTGATAAATACCGCCTACATCATAATACTGTCCGTCTTGTCCCTCTGGTATGCTGTTATCCCGTATGATAAACGGGTCTGCAAAGGCATCGGAAGTCTGCTCTACGGTGTAATGGGGTACTGCACGGTTAGAAGCAACAGGTATGCCTTTTTCTTTCGCAAGCTCCTTAAAGTCTGACAGAGTATCCGCATCCATAACCATTCCGACCAACTCGCCGTTTTCATCAAAGTTCATCGCTTCATCAATCAGAAAATGGTAAAACTCCGTGCCTTGCCACCGATTTTCTTCGTCTCTCGCAACAATAACACCGTTTTCATCGGACAGACCAATATCGTCCATTTTCATCTGCGAAAGCACATCTCGCAGAATATCAATTTCCCTGTCTGTAACTGAGCGTGTTTCCTCGGCAGGGACAAACCATTCCTTTTCAAAGGACATTATCTCGTCAAAGAGCTTTCTGTCCTCTGGGGTCAGGTCTTTGTGCTGCTCCAGATACGGAATAAACACATCACGCCCCCAACGCAAACTTTCCATCTTCTCACGGTAATAGTCCTCGCCCTGCTTTTTCCACTCTGGGATAAACGGGCAGTCTGGGGAAAGGGAATATTCATAAAAGTTCTTGATATGGGCAATTAAATCGCCCTCGCCGTCGCCAATATCAAACCGTCCATCATAGTGGAAGTCCTCGCCGCCAATAGTAACGGTTATATCAAAATCCGTCTTGTGATACCAACCGACATTATCATCGCCCTCACGCTCACGGTGCTGCTTTTCGTCCAGAACGCCGAGCAGATAATTACCAAGGGCAAAGCTCAAATCGGTGTAGCGGTCATTAAACTGCCTGTCATAAAAGGCAGGGTGTTCCGAAAATCCGATAGAAAACTGGATGCCGTCTGGCTTTTGTTCAGGCGGTATTTCCGTTTTCTGTTTCTCGGTCACAACGACCTTTAAGTGGTCGTTGGCAGGGTTTTCCTTTAGCTTTTCCTCAAAGTCTGCCCGACTAAGTTCCTTGCCGAACAGTGGAAACTCTGGATTACGCAGAGAAACGGCATTTTCATCGAATGCCACAACCTCGTATTTATCGGCACCGATATATACCACATCGTCCTCATGGTAGAGATAGCGAAGCGGATATAGCTCCAGAAGCTCCTGCGAAAAACGCCACGCATTGCTGCGGCTGTAAATATCAGAAGTCTTACCCTGTACCAGAGCAAGAAAGTCAATGAGCTGCTGAACGGTGGCAGGGTCAGATAAATGCTGTTCCATCTGCTCAGCGGTCACATCGGCAAGGTCGTTTCTGTTTACATTTTCAAGCAGACTTTTTTCGTAACCGTCCAAGTCACGGATAAAATCGGACAGCCGCAAAGAGAGCGTATCCCGTTTATCAGCAGGGGGCAGGTCACGGTGGGCATCAATAAATCTCTGCCTGTTCACTTTCTCCTGCGTGTCGATTTCATACTGCGGAGCTTCCACGCTCTTTAGATATTCGGGATAGTGGTCTTTCTCTTTTTCATTCAGATAGCGGTTATTCTTTATCAGCTCACGCAGCCGCTTTTCCATCTTACTCCAAGAGAGGATAAGGTCTGGATTGGTGTATGAGCCATGCTTTTCAATGTGGATACCTTTGCCATCGTGGGACTGACCGCCTTGCGTTCCGTCTGGGAAGTAGTGCGTACCGCCGCCGATACCATACTCATTTTTGAGAAAAGTGATATTATTTTTGCTGTCCTCTTGTTTCTGGAATTGACGGTAAATGCGGTACTTGCCGTTTTGAAAACCGCTTCCTAATAAAAGAACAGAGTCAATATCCTCCTGAGAAATAGCAAAAGCAGAGGATTTTTCGTCCTCTGCTTCAGCTATCATTTCAATCTGTTCCTCTACGGTAGGGAGATTAGCCCTGACCTCTGTTTCATTGGCGATGCTTTCCTCGGCGGGGTATGACCTGTCTAATTGTAAATCAGCTCTGTCAGTATCACTTCCTCCGCCTGACTGCGAATATTGTTCATCAGTCCGACCCACTGCATCGGGGCTTTCGCTTTCAGTTCCTCGGTCACGCCCTGTTCGGCTTGTAGCTGCTTCGTCAGAAGCTCCAACCGTTGTAGTGCTGTCTGTTCTGTCTGGTGCAGATGTTCGTTCAGCCTGCCCGTTGTCAGCAGGTTGAGGTATGTCACTCTCTTGTGCTGCTCCAGATAATCCCTGTGCATCAAAGCGTATCTGCCAAGCGGAAGCTCTGGCTCTGTCGCTAATGTCAGGTCGGGAATAAAATAATCGCCCTGTTTGGTGTAAGTGATTTCGTTCATTGTATTTGCTCCTTTCGGGTTGTTCTCTGCCTATATCATACCGAGCCTGCGGTTTCGGTACAAAGGTGCGATTTTGGGTTTTCTCTGCCATTTGCACATCTCGGATAGTCAGGGAGATTTCCCTGAGTGCCATTTCCGCAATATCGCTCGTTGCAATACCGAGGGCGTTAATGGTGGCAGGGGTATTAAAATTGATAATATCCTGAAAATCCTCACGGTCAAAAAACTCGCCCGTGTCCAGACAGCAGCGGCTGATCAGCATAAAAGCAACGCTGTTTGCTGCCAGCCGCTTATATATGACCTCTACATTGAAATCGTCCAGTTCTTCTAAAAAGCTGTCCTTTGTGCAGTCCTTTAACTGTGAAAAATAATCTGGAAGATTGTCCTCAACAGCGTTCTTTGCCGTTTCCATTAAGACAGAAGCAAGATCAGAGCCTTCCACCTCTCCAAACCTATCCGAGAGCCTTTCCATAACAGCCTGCTCGTATTGCTCATTCATCTGCCATATCGGAACGGGGCGGCTGCCATAATACCCTTCGTGCGTATCTGACACATCAAAGTAATATTTCAGCGTGTTCCTGCGACCTTTCGGGTTAAAGACCGCTATGCCTTTGCTGTCCTTATTGACCCACCGCCGAAACTGTTTGTTCCAAGTTTCAAGCTGTGCCACGGCAACGGCATCAGGGCGTTGGGCATAGATTAGGAGCTGTTCGTCAAAGCGGCATTTATAGTTGCGGCAGGCGGCAGCTAAAAATCCCTGCCACGCCTGCGGATTTTTCGCAACGGCAACACCTGTACGCCGATACAGCTCTGTGATTAGCTGATACTTCGCAGCCATTAGGTTTTCACCTCCTTATAGATTTATTTTGGGTCATTCATTGGCATCGCCGCCAAAAAGGAAATGACCTTGTTTGCCTTGATACTTTTTTGCAGGTCATTGATAAGGGAAATATCCGCAACCGTAATACCCTGCATTGAGAGAATATCGTCCATTGTCATAGCGGCAATGGCTTTTTCATCGGTAAAACCTGCTTCCAAAATCTTGTTTAAGACCTTGACCGCTTTCTGGTTTACTGCCATTTGTCAGTCCTCCTATCGTTCTAAATCCTTGTGCTTCGGGGCTTTTTCCTGCCCCTTGACTTTGGCAAGGGTTTCTTTTGCCCAATCGGGCATACATTCGGGCTTGATTTCCCCAAGCACATCGTACCTTTCCCATCTGGCTCTTTCGCCCGTGGCAAGGCAAGTACCAAACACCGCCTGACCTCTGCCGCCTGTTGCACCGTTGCCGCCCTCTGCCAAGATAAGCTGATAGGCAGGGT
>USJJ01000021.1 GCA_900554995.1 uncultured Ruminococcus sp.
GACTGCCGTAAGCGAATTTTCGGGAAGCTGATCCGAGAGATATTTTATAAAAGCGTAAACGTTTGCGGTTGAGCCGTTTTCTTCACGGTGACGGGAGAGTACGACAGGATATTTTTCTTTCCATTCAACACATTGCCTGCGCCAATCGTTACCGCCGAAAACGGGAGCATTTTCATCACTTACATTTCTGATAACGGCTTCAAGAAAATCCTTTGCGTCCGCCCAAACAGGCATATCAACATGAATGGTCGGTTTTTTCATCTCAGCCTTGTCAATGTCAACCATGATGACCTCGGCGGCTCTTGCCCAGGTGCCATAGTCATAGCCGACCTGGCGAATACTTATTCTTGTTCCTATTGTGATCAGAAGATCGGAGTTCTGCACGGCAAAATTGCCTGCACGGTCGCCCATATTTCCGCCTCGTCCGCAGTAAAGCGGATTGTCGGTTTCGATTATGTCAATACTGTTCCAGTACGTAACAACGGGAACACCGAGAAGCTCCGATACTTTTTTAAAAGCGTCCGCACCGCCTGAAAGACGAATACCGCCGCCTGCGTAAATTACGGGACGCTTTGCTTTTTTTATTTTTTTGAGAATTGTTTTTACGGTTTCGTCGCTGACTTTCGGCGGAAGCTCCTTGTCGTCCTCCGTCGGGTCATAGCCTCTGAGACCGTCGGCTTCAATGTAACTGCCCTGATAATTAACGGGAATGTCAAGCCAAACGGGACCGGGTCTGCCTGTTGTGGCAAGGTGCCACGCCTTTTCAAGCATATATCTTATGTCGCTCATATCTTCGAGCATCGCCGAGTATTTACACATACAGGAGACGGACTTTGTGATGTCAAATTCCTGATCACCGACGGCTCTGAGCGGTAATCCATCGGTGAATTGCTCGGCATAGCGGGCTGTTGTGGTGTATTTAACCTGACCGCTGACGACAAACATAGGAATCGAATCAAGCCAGCCGCCGACAACGCCGGTAATTGCGTTTGTGCCGCCGGGACCCGTCGTAACACAGAGGGCGGCAATTTTATTGTTGAGCCTTGCGTATGACTCAGCCGCAATTGCACTCGCCTGTTCGTGGTGGTTGTACGTACAATGTATTCTTTCATTGTGACCGAAAGCGTCATTGAGATGCATTGCACCACCGCCGACAACAGTAAAGCAGTCGGTTACGCCGTGGTCGGCAAGAAAATCGGCAATGTAATCAGCAAGTCTTATCTTCATTTGTTTCATCCTTTATTTATTCAAAGCGTCGATAATTGTTTTTGCCATATAGCTGAGCTTTTCGTCCGTCATGCCGGGATAAACGCCGATCCAGAACGAATCGTTCATTATACGGTCGGTGTTTTCAAGTGTGCCTACAACACGGTAGCCATTACCGCTCTTTCTCATCTCGTCAAAACAGGGGTGCTTGATAAGATTTCCCGCAAAGAGCATTCTGGTTTGTACGCCCTTACTCTCAACGTATTGAACGAGCTTGTTCCTGTCAACACCCTCCCTGCAGGTGATGAAGAATCCAAACCAGCTCGGGTCGGAATTCTCATTCGCCTCGGGAAGCATGAGCTTGTCGGAAACGCATTCAAGCGCATCGCGGAGCACCTTGAAATTATGCTTTCTCTTTTCGACGAAGCTCGGAAACTTCTTCAACTGAGCGCAGCCGACCGCCGCCTGCATATCCGTCGCCTTGAGATTGTAGCCGAAGTGGGAATAAACATATTTATGGTCGTAGCCGAGCGGAAGCTCGCCGTATTGCCTGTCAAAGCGGTGACCGCAGAGGTTATCCTGACCGGGCTCACACATACAGTCTCGACCCCAGTCGCGCATAGAGCGGATAATTTTGTGAAGAAGCGGATTGTTTGTATAAACTGCGCCGCCTTCGCCCATTGTCATATGGTGCGGAGGATAGAAGCTGCTCGTGCCTATATCACCGATTGTACCCGTGAATCTTGTTTCTCCGTCAATCGTGTAGGTCGAACCGAGCGAATCGCAGTTGTCCTCAACAAGCCAAAGATTGTGCCTGCCGCAGAAATCCTTGACAGCCTTTAGATCAAAAGGATTGCCGAGAGTGTGAGCGATCATAACTGCCTTTGTTTTATCGGAATATGCCTCTTCAAGCATTGAAACATCTATATCTGCATTCGGGAGCTTGACGTCAACGAAAACGGGGACTGCGCCGAACTGTATCATCGGAGTGACCGTGGTGGGAAATCCTGCGGCAACGGTGATAACCTCATCGCCGGGCTTGACGGCTCTCTCTTTAAGCAGGGGAGAGGTGAGCGTCATAAATGCGACAAGATTTGCACTTGATCCGGAGTTGACAAGTGAGCAGAATCTAACGCCGAGGTATTTGCAGAAATCACTTTCAAACTGCTTTGTGTATCTTCCTGCCGTGAGCCAGAATTCCAAAGCGCTGTCAACAAGATTTACCATTTCCTCGGAATCGTAAACTCTCGAAGCATATGGGATACGCTGACCCTCTTCAAATTTCTGCGGAACATTGTGATATTTGTCGCAATATTCCCTTACCTTTTCCAGTATTTCATCATGTAATTGCTCTTTAGAGTTCATTGTCGTCTCTCCGATCATATATTAAAAAATTCTTTTATTTGAGCTTTTGTATATTCGTACATATCTGCTCCGTCGGCGTAAGCCTTTGTCCATTCAACGGTTTTTATGACAGCCTGTTTCGCAGACCATCTCGGGTTCCAACCGAATACCGACTTGACCTTGGAACAGTCGAGCTTGAGAAAGTTTGCCTCGTGGGGACCGTCCTTATGCTCGGCAACAAAACTCTGACCGTTGCCCCAAGCGTCACAGAAACAGCCTGCCAGCTCGCCCGTTGTGAGACAGTCGGACTCATTGGGTCCGACGTTGTACCAGTCGGCAACACTTGCATCCTCATACTGCGCCGCAGCTATCATCAAGTAAACATAGAGCGGTTCGAGCACGTGCTGATAGGGACGAATGGAGTTCGGGTTTCGCACCTTAATATCATTGTTCTTAATTGCCGCCCTTACGCAGTCGGGAATTATTCTGTTTGCGGCAAAGTCGCCGCCGCCTATAACATTGCCTGCTCTTGCCGTGGAAATTCTGACCCGGCTGTCGGCAAAGAATGAGCTTTTGTAGCTGTGGGTTACAAGCTCGGAGCAGGATTTTGAATTGGAATACGGATCAAATCCGTCAAGCGGCTCATTCTCACGGAAGCCCCAAATGCTTTCATCGTTTTTGTAAACCTTATCCGTTGTAACATTCAAAAATGATTTAACGCAGTTGCTTGTCCTGATACATTCAAGAATGTTGACCGTGCCCATTACATTGGTTTCATAAGTATATTTCGGGTTATTGTACGATTCCAGAACAATCGGCTGAGCCGCAAGATGCAAAACAATCTCGGGCTGAACCTCGTCAAAAACCTTTTTCAGGCTCTCATAGTCTCTGATATCACCGATAATCGAACGGATTTTTCCGCCGATACCGGTTATTTTAAACATACTCGGGTCGGTCGGAGGCTCAAGGGAGTATCCTGTGACATTGGCACCTGCAAGCTCAAGGATGTTGCAAAGCCAGGTGCCCTTGAATCCGGTGTGGCCGGTCACGAGAACCTTTTTGTTTTTGTAGAATGATAAGTCGAGCATAATATCACCGCTTCGGATAAATTTTAAAGGACAATGCCGCACAATCGGAGTGTTCAAATTGCGCAGATAAGATTTTTTAATGTTGTTTCAAACGATAAAAGACTACGCCTGAATCCTCTTCTGCCAAATCATAGTTTTGATTAAGAAAATCTACAAATTTTTTGTTTGTTAATTCAAACTCATTACTTTTAAGGACAATCAGATCGGGAGGACCGTAGTAGGAATCAAAATATTTGAAAAGAATATCATAGTATTCGGGGTCTGTGCTTTTTCCCGTTAATGCGCCGGATCTCCAAAGGTAATTGGTGTTCGGTTTCAAGTCGGTCATAAGGTAACCGTACATCATTCCTCTGCCGAAAAGGACAGTTTCGTCATCGTCTTTTATAAAGGTTTTTAAGTTTTTTTCGAAACACTCAAGGGAACAAATCGTTTTTTCTTTGTCATAAATGTACTTAAACACACCGCTTTCTGCGGAGCTTATTGCGAGGTTGTTCTTTAATGCCGCAGCAGGAACAGTGCTGAAAAATCCTTGGCAGTAAAGAGAGAGAATATTAAAAGTAAGCATAAAGCACATTGCGGGTATTGCAAGATTTTTTATTTTCGGCTTTTTAAATTTTACCTGAGACATAAGCTCGAAAAATTCCGTAAAAAAGAGAACGGATGCGGAACGCGAGCCGAGGGGAATGTTAATGCTTTTATCAAGACCGGTAAAAGCCCATACAAGCCCTGCAAGCATTGACGGAATATAGAGAAAAAGAAACATATTTTTGAATCTCTTTTCTCTTGAAAAGAATGTAATATAGAGAATAAAACCGCAGATGCTGAAAAATAAAAATACATTGAGTAAATTCTGCGATTTTGAGCCCGGGAAAAACTCGATGCTTTTGCGGAAAATGTATATGTAAATAAAAGCAGAAGCCAAAGCTGTGTATACAGCAATCCAGATGTTGGAAAGATGAAGCCTTTTAACTGCAATACAAAGAGCCGCAAATCCGACCGAGCAGATAAGGATAGAACGGTAATAGTGAAAGAAATCGGAGATTATATGTCTGACGAACATCAGCTCGTTGCTGCGTGCTGCGGTTCTGTTGGAAAGACCGCTTGAAGTTATGTCTTTGTTAAGGATAAAGAAATTCTGCCAGTCCCTCATGAGACAGAAAATTACAAAAATCGCAAATACAGCTGCGGCGCCGAGCGCATATGCCAGCTCCGGTTTTTTGAAGCTGAGTTTTTTCTTGTCCTTATTAATAACGATGAAAAGGACGATAAATTCATATATAAAAACGAATACCGCAGTTGGGTAGGCGTATACGGAAATTGCCTGACACACGCCCGCAAGAATCAGCCAAGGTAAAGTTTTGTCTTTATTCATCGCAAAGATGATAAGAGAAAAGCTCAGCAGCATAAATGAAAGCGACCACGTGTCATACCAATATCCGAAAATTGTTTTCGGCACAACGGTAAAATAAATCAGACAGGTTGCAAAGGAATTTGTTTTGCCGAATATCGGTTTAAGGAGTTTATAGGTCAGAAGAGCAAATATAAATGTAATAAAAACAGAGCATATTCTCGAATAAATAATGATGCCCTCGCTTGAACCGGTTATTTTATAGAAAAGCCAAATAAACGGGTAATTAAGCGAATCACCTACCTGAAAGAAGTCCCAGTTTTCAACCATAAATTTCTGACCGAGTACGGTTCGGTATGCCTCGCCGATATTAAAAACCTCATCGGTTGTAATTACCGAAAAAAAGCATCGGGCAAGCATGGCCGCAAGCGCGACCGCAGTTAATACTATATAAAATATACGGGGACTTTTATCCGAAAATTTTTCTCTTCCCATCTATGTTACCAAACCTTCCAAGGTGCAGTCGAATCTGCCCACATTTTTTCAAGCTGCTGTTTTTCTCTGAGAGTGTCCATGGGTTTCCAGAAACCGTCATGCAAATATGCGTCGAGCTGACCGAGGGCGGCACAGGTTTCAAGAGGCTTTTTCTCAAAAACGGTTTCGTCCCCGTCGATAAAATCAAAGATTTTCGGCTCGAGTACCATAAATCCGGCATTTACACGACCGCCGTCATTTTCATCCTTTTCACGGAATGATGAAATCCTGTTGTCCTCTTCAATATCGAGCATACCGAAACGTTGACCGATATTGACCGCCGTTAACGTGGCAATATGACCGTTTTCTTTATGAAATTTAACGAGTTCATCAATGTTTATGTCTGCAACGCCGTCACCGTATGTCAGCATAAACGGTTCGTTACCTATATATTTTTGGATTCTTTTGACTCTGCCGCCAGTCATTGTGTTGAGCCCGGTATCAACAAGCGTAACCTTCCAAGGCTCGGTTTCGTTTGAGTGAACAATCATTTTGCCGTTATCGGTAAAGTCGAAGGTAATATCACTCCTGTAAAGGAAATAATCGGCAAAATATTCCTTGATAACATGCTGCTTGTAGCCGCAGCAGATAACAAAATCATTATAGCCGTAAGCGGAATATATCTTCATAATGTGCCAAAGGATCGGCATTCCGCCGATTTCAACCATCGGCTTTGGTATAAGATGGCTTTCCTCACTTATTCTCGTTCCGAATCCGCCTGCAAGTATTACTGTTTTCACAACATCGCCGCCTTTTATAGTGTTTTGTATATAACTGTGGCAATTATAAATAACCTATAATAATATATCATATCAAAAAACGAAAATCAAGAATTTATATATGTTATATTCGTCGTCTTAATTTCTGTATGCGCTTAATATACAAATGTGGCTTTATGTTTTTGCACAGATTTCACAAAAATAAAAATTTTAGCTAAAATCTATTGACATCGGTGATTTTTTCGGTTATTCTATGGGCGTAGAGTAAACGATTACTCAAGCGAAACGAATTGGAGATTATATGGACGGTAAGAATATTTCAATGGTTGATATTGCCCGAATGTCGGGAGTGTCTATTGCAACGGTTTCAAGAGTGCTCAACAAGAACGGGCGATACTCCGCCGAAACCGAAAAGAAAGTAATGGCTGTCGTTGAAAAATACAATTACGCTATTAATCCCAATGCTCAGGGTCTAAGGACGAACAGGACAAAAACTATCGGAGTTATAATTCCCGATATCACAAACGAATATTTCTCGCAGATAGTAAGATCGGTTGAAAGCTCGGTTATTCCGATGGGATATAACGTATTTGTCTGCGACAGCGACGAGAATGTTGATTATGAATCTCATCACATTGCATCGCTCCAGTCAAAGGGAGTTGAAGGCATAGTTTATTTCAGTGTCAGGAAACCCGGTGATGAGGTTTCAAAGGAATTTACGGTTCCCGTTGTTTACATTGACAGACGGCCCGGAGTTGAGTTTAATTTTGTTTCTTCCGACAACGAAGCGGGCGGCTTCCTCGCAACGGAGGAGCTTATAAAAAAAGGTTGCCGAAAGATAGTTCTTATTCACGATGTCAACTCGTACTCAACGGTCAACAAACGTAAGCAGGGCTACCTCAGAGCACAAAAGCAATACGGAGTTGAGATTGACGATAAAAGAATGGTTCCGTGCCACGTATCATATGAAGCCGCAATAAAAGCGGTTAAAAAGCTGATTGAGGAGAAAGTCGAATTTGACGGAATCTTCTGCACAACGGACTCTATGGCGCTCGGAGCGTTGAGAGGTCTCAAAGAGAGCGGAAGAAGAGTTCCCGAGGACGTGAAACTGGTAGGCTTTGACGGAATAACGCATACCGAGATTTCCGATCCGCCGATTACAACAATTATCCAGGATACGGAACAGCTTGGCAAAAGATCGGTCGATGTTCTGATGGATCTGATCAATAACAATACAGGCAAGATCCACGAATACACGATCCCGGTTAAACTTTCCGTCAGAGGAAGCACAGAATGATTTAATAGTTTTAAGAAAGGGTTGAACCCCTTTTTTAAATAGATGTTGAGTAAACCTTTACCCAATATTTATCACAAAATATTTCCACAATATTTATCATACGGAAGATATCGGTAAAGCAGTGAAGAGAAAGGAAGGATATCATGAGCACTCTCGTTGAAATGAAAGGGGTAGTTAAAAAGTTCCCCGGAGTTACGGCGCTGAAGGATATTTCCTTTGATATCCAAGCGGGCGAAGTACACGTTCTGCTGGGCGAGAACGGAGCGGGCAAATCCACTCTGATGAAAATTCTCTCCGGTGTTTATCAGCCGACAGAGGGCAAGATAATCATCGGCGGCAAGGAGTTCAGCAAACTTACCCCGAAGGATTCCTACGAAAACGGAATCAGCGTCATTTATCAGGAATTGAGTGTTATCAACGAACTCTCAATTCAGGAAAATCTTTTTGTCGGCAAGCTGCCGATGAAGAAGGTCGGATTCGCATCTGTTGTCGATTACGGTGAAATGAACAGAAGAGCAAAAGAGCTCCTCGCAAAAATCGGATTGAACAGAGATCCGAAAACACTCGTTGAGGACATCAGCGTTTCGGAAAAGCAGCAGGTTGAAATTGCAAAGGCTCTTGCTTCCGACAGCAAGGTAATCGTTATGGACGAGCCGACAGCGTCCCTGACAAACAAAGAGGTTGAACATCTTTTTGATGTTATCAGAGCACTGAAAAAGGAAGGCAAGGGAATTGTCTTTATCTCCCACAAGCTCGCAGAGATCAAGGAGATCGGCGACAGGGTTTCTGTTCTTAAGGACGGTGCTTATGTCGGCACAAAACAGGTAAGTGATGTTTCGGTTGACGATCTTGTAACGATGATGGTCGGAAGAACGGTTCAAAACACCTATCAGCATGAGGACGCTCCTGATAATTACGACGGCGAGGAGGTAATCTTCGAGGTCAAGAATCTTTCACGTAAGGACAACAAGGTCAAGGACGTTTCGTTCAAGCTTCATAAGGGCGAAATAGTCGGTTTTTCCGGACTCGTCGGATCGGGACGAAGCGAAATGATGAATTCAATCTTCGGCGCAGAACCGAAATCGTCCGGAGAGGTGTTCATCAAGGGCAAGAAAGTCAACATCAAAAACCCGTATTCGGCAATCAAGAACGGACTTGCGATGGTTACGGAAAACAGACGTGAGACCGGATTCTTCCACAACTTTGATATCAAGCAGAATATTTCGATTCTGCCGTTTATAAAAGCGTCAAGTCTCGGCGGTGCCGGCGGACTGATAAGCAGCAAGTTCGAGAAAGAATGCGCTGAGGCTCAGAAGAAGAGCCTGAACATCAAATGCTATTCCGTAGATCAGGGTATCACGGAGCTTTCGGGCGGTAATCAGCAAAAGGTAATCCTCGGCAAATGGGTGGCCGCCGATTCACAGATAATTATTTTTGACGAACCCACAAAGGGTATCGACATCGGCAGCAAGAGTGAAATTTACACCCTTATGCGTAGGCTTGCCGACGAGGGCAAGGGTGTCCTTGTTGTCTCATCGGAGCTGCCGGAGCTTCTCGCGGTGTGTGACACGATAAATGTTTTCAGAGAGGGTCGGATAGTCAAGACCTTCCCACACAGAGAAGCAACAGAAGAAAATATCATCAAAGCGTCTACGGCGGACATCGCCTGATCAACAGAAAGGAACGTGAATACCATGTCTGAAAAAATAAAGCAGGTTAAACCTAAAGAAAAACTCACCTTTAATACGATTTGGCAGAAGTACGGTACATTCGGAATCCTTGTAATCTTGCTTGTAATTCTTGCGATTATGAGACCCGGAACCTTCTTCTCCACAGCAACAGTAACACAGATTCTTTCACAGAGTTCGGTTAACATTCTTATTGCGATGGGCGAATTCTTCGCAATCCTTATTGCAGGTATCGACCTTTCGGTCGGCTCGGTTGTTGCCTTGACCGGTATGGTCTCGGCTCAGATGATGGTTGCGGGCGTTAATCCGCTGCTTGCAGTTCTGCTCGGCATAATCTTCGGCGGTTTACTCGGCTTCATCAACGGACTTCTCATCAACGTAACCGGACTTCATCCTTTCATCATCACGCTCGGTACGCAATCGATTTTCAGAGGCATAACACTTATCATCTCAAACTCAAGCGCAGTTTTCGGTTTCCCGAAGTCATTCACAAACATTATTTCTTACAAAGTATTTGACCTTCTCCCGATCGTTGCGATAATCGCAATCGTCGTAGCGCTTCTCCTCTCGTTCCTAACGAGAAAAACAAAGGTCGGCAGAAACATTTACGCACTCGGCGGAAACAAAGAATCGGCTTGGTACTCGGGTATCAACGTTAACATGCACACGCTTATCGTATTCATTATCTCGGGTATTTGCGCAGGTATCGCAGGTATCGTCCTTCTCGGACGTGTCGGTTCCGCAGAGCCGGCAGCCGCAACAGGATTTGAAACTTACGCAATCGCAGCTTCAATCATCGGCGGAACAAGCTTCTTCGGCGGTAAAGGTAAGATCTTCGGCGTTGTAATGGGCGGTCTCATCATCGGCGTTATCAACTACGGTCTTAACATTCTCGCAGTTCCGAGCGTTTGGCAGCAGGTTGTTATGGGCTTGCTCATCATCGGTTCCGTTGCACTCGACAGATTCGTAGCTCGCAAGAAATAATCTAACCGCAAAGAGGTGCTTTTTATGAAACCAATGTTTAATCCGTCGCTTATGTGTATGGATCTCCTTGATATAAAAAATCAGACGGAGATTCTCAACGACAGATGCGACCTCTACCACGTAGATATAATGGACGGTCACTTTGTTAAGAACATCACGCTTTCACCGGATTTTGTAAAAGCGTTCTCAACAATAGCAAAGAAACCGATTGATTGCCATCTGATGGTTACAACACCCGATGATTACATCGAAAATCTCGCTAAGGCAGGGGCAGGATATATCTGTCCCCATGCCGAAACGATAGTCAACGACGCTTTCAGAATCATGAACAAGATTGAGTCGCTCGGCTGCAAAAAGGGCGTCGTGCTCAGCCCGTCAACTCCGCTTTCGTCGATCAAGCACTATATCAACAGAATCGACAAGCTCACAATTATGTCGGTTGACCCCGGATTTGCCGGACAGCCTTTTATCGAGGAAATGCTTGATAAAATCAGCGAGGCGAGAGAGCTTAAAGAAAAGTACGGCTATAACTATCTTATTGAGGTTGACGGCTCATGCAATCAGAAAACCTTTAAGCGACTCTATGACGCAGGAACGGAAGTGTTCATTGTCGGCTCCTCCGGACTGTTCTCAAAGGACCCGGATCTTTGCAAGGCATGGGATATCATGACGGATGAATTCAAAACCATGACAGGCGCAGAAATATAATTGATTACCTGCCAAAAGGAGGTGGACAGGATGGGAAATTTAACTTTGGGAATTGACATCGGCGGAACCAATTTCAGAATCGGTGCAGTCGACGAGGAAGGCAACATCAGTCACTTTGAAAAAAATTCAAGCAGAGTTTTTGATACGGGCGATGTTGTGGAGATAATTCACAAGGAAATTGAGGATTATATGGACAGATACGGAATACGTGATTCTGTCAGAGCCGCGGCGGTCGGAATTCCGTCAATAGTCAGCAAGGATAAAAAGACAATTATTTCAACCCCGAACCTTAAAGGGTTCAACAATATTCGATTCAGCGACAAGCTTCAGGAAAAGCTCGGTATTCCGGTTTTTCTTGACAGAGATGTAAATTTTCTCCTTATGAATGACATGAATAAGCTGAAAATCGACAATACTAAAACCGTGCTCGGTTTTTATGTCGGAACCGGTTTCGGAAATGCCATCTGCATCAACGGCAAGCT